>NZ_JABWRO010000084.1:0-25023 GCF_014268985.1 Pseudomonas sp. RW10S2
GCGGCGAACCGCCGCTCCTACAAACGAGGAGCGGAATTGCCCGCGAAGCAGTCGACGCCGCTATCAGATCTTGACGTTCTGGCGCACGTTCCAGCCGTACTTGATCGCGCCGCCATCCTTGGTGCCGTCGGCCTTCTGCGGCTGATAGTCCACGGTGACCTTGGCGAAGTTCAGGGTGACGTTCTCGGTGAGGCGGTCATCGCTGCCCGAGCCGCCGGTGCTCAGCGAGCTGATGATCACCTCTTCGAGGTTGATGATCAGGTACTCGACCTGGCTCTCGCCACCGGCCTTGCGCACGGTCAGCTTGACCTTGTCGATGTGCTTGCCGCTGGAGCAGTGGGCCATCAGGTTGGGGCTGGACTTGTCCACGTACTTGGTGATCGACAGGTCCTGGATGTTGACCTTGCCGGAGCCGCCGCCCCCGCCCATGTGCATGTTGCCGGACTGGGACATGCCCCAGCTCCAGTTCAGCACGTCGATTTCGTCCTTGTGGGCCTTGTCCGCAGACTCGCCCTTGATGTCGCCGATCTTGATGAAAATATCTACAGCCATGATGTCCTCGGTATTTCGCGTCGGTTGGCGGTTCTATCGGGGCTGCTGCGCAGCCCATCGCGGGGCGCGCAGCGGCCCCGGTTCAGGCTCAGGCCCCTTTGGCCGAAGGCAGCTTCGAGACCAGGCGCAACGACACGGTCAGCCCTTCGAGCTGGTAGTGCGGGCGCAGGTAGAAGCGCGAGTTGTAGTAGCCAGGGTTGCCCTCGACTTCCTCCACCACCACTTCGGCCGCAGCCAGCGGATGTTGGGCCTTGGTGGTCTCGCTGGAGTGCGCCGGGTCACCGTCGACGTAGTTCAGGATCCAGTCCTGCAGCCAGCGCTGCATCTCGTCCTTTTCCTTGAACGAGCCGATCTTGTCGCGAACGATGCACTTCAGGTAATGGGCGAAGCGGCAGGTGGCGAACAGGTACGGCAGGCGGGCGGCCAGGTTGGCGTTGGCGGTGGCGTCCGGGTCGTCGTACTCAGCCGGTTTTTGCAGCGACTGGGCGCCGATGAACGCGGCGAAGTCGGTGTTCTTCTTGTGCAGCAATGGCATGAAGCCGTTCTTCGCCAGCTCCGCCTCGCGGCGGTCGGAAATGGCGATCTCGGTCGGGCACTTCATGTCCACGCCACCGTCATCGGTGGGGAAGGTGTGCGCCGGCAGGCCTTGCACTTCACCGCCCGACTCCACGCCGCGGATGCGCGAGCACCAGCCGTAGTGCTTGAACGAGCGGTTGATGTTGACCGCCATGGCGTAGGCGGCGTTGGCCCAGGTGTACTTGCTGCTGTCGGCGCCGTCGGTATCTTCCTCGAAGGCGAAGGCCTCGACCGGGTCGGTCTTGGCGCCATAGGGCAGGCGTGCCAGGAAGCGCGGCATGGTCAGGCCGATGTAGCGCGAGTCTTCCGATTCGCGCAGCGAACGCCAGCCGGCGTATTCCGGGGTGGTGAAGATCTTGGTCAGGTCACGCGGGTTGGACAGCTCCTGCCACGAACCCATGCCCATCACGGTTGGCGATGCCGCGGCGATGAAGGGGGCATGCATCGACGCACAGACCTTGGACATCTCGCCCAGCAACTCGACATCCGGAGGCGACTGATCGAAGTAGTAGTCGCCCACCAGGCAGCCGTAGGGCTCGCCGCCGAACTGGCCGTACTCTTCTTCGTAGAGCTTCTTGAACACCGGGCTCTGGTCCCAGGCGGTGCCCTTGAACTTCTTCAGGGTCTTGTGCAGGTCGGTCTTGGAGATGTTGAGCACGCGAATCTTCAGTTGCTCGTCGCTCTCGGTGTTGTTGACCAGGTAGTGCAGGCCGCGCCACGCGCTTTCCAGCTTCTGGAAGTCATCGTGGTGGATGATCTGGTTGACCTGTGCGGTGAGCTTGGCGTCGATGGCGGCGATGATCTGCTCGATCGAGCCGATGGCGTCGTTGGAGACCAGGTTGGTCTGCGCCAGGGCTTGCTCGGCGAGGGTGCGCACGGCGCTTTCGACAGCTTCCTTGGCGCGCTCGGTCTTGGGTTTGAATTCCTGCAGCAGCAGGTTGGCGAACTCGCTGGCCTGCTCGGTGGCGGCCGGCTGGGCCTGGGTATCGCGCAATGGATCGGTCATGGCGGGCTCCTCAGGCGCTCGGCTCGTTGTCGGAAGGTTTCGGGGCGCTGGCCAGGGCCTGCAGCAGGGCAGGGTCCTTGATGGCCTTGAGGATGATGTCCTCGGCACCGGTCTTGCCGTCCATGTAGGTCAGCAGGTTCGCCAGTTGAGTACGCGCCTCGAGCAGCTGGTTCAGGGCATCGACCTTGCGCGCCACGGCGGCCGGGCTGAAGTCGTCCATGCTCTCGAAGGTGATGTCCAGGCTCAGGTTGCCTTCGCCGGTCAGCTCGTTGGGGACGTTGAATGCCACGCGTGGCTTCATCGCCTTGAGGCGCGAGTCGAAGTTGTCGACATCGACTTCCAGGAACTTGCGGTCGGCCACCGCGGGCAGTGGCTCGGCGGGCTTGCCGGCGAGGTCCGAGAGCACGCCCATGACGAAGGGCAACTGGACCTTCTTCTCGGCGCCATACAGTTCGACGTCGTACTCGATCTGCACTCGCGGCGCTCGGTTGCGCGCGATGAATTTCTGGGAGCTGTCTTTGGCCACGTGGTTCCTCCTGGTCGCCGCTGGGGGCGCTGTCGTTCGTTGCGGCTGTCGGTGGTATCAGTCGTCCTGGGGCCCGCGCAGGTTCTCGAACTGCGAAAGGCCATCGGGAATCAGGTCGCGCACGATGGTCGCGAAGTCGGCGTTGACCAGGTTTTTCGCCCGGCGCAGCAGCACCGGCAGCGGGCTGGAAGGCTCGTGATGGGCGTAGTACTGGAGCAGGCGCTCGAGGCTTTGCTGAACTTCATCGCGGCTGCTGATTTCGCCGGGGCGCACGCCGGGGCGAGCGGTCGCGGCGACGGCAGCGGGTGCCGAAGGGGCATCGTCGAGGCTGTCCTGCTGCGGCTGTTCGTCTGGCGCGGCTGACGGCGAGCCCCCAGGGGCGTAATCGGCAAGTACCTGTTGCGCCAGGCGCAACGGCTGCTTGAGTGCGGACAGATCGACGCCATTGGCCGAGCCGACCTGGTCGCTGACCCGGCGCTCGATCGATTCGCAGGCCTCGCGGGCCAGGTTCAGGGCCTGGCGAGTCTGTTCGAGTTCATCGGCGTCGGCATCGCGCAGGGCTGCGGCCAGCGCCTCGACGCTCAGTGTCTCGCTGGCGAAATGCTGCAGGCCGGCGGCGTGCAGGGCGGCACGCAAGGTGATCGGGCCAAAGGCGCGCGAGCGCGCCAGCACGGCTTCGCGCAGCAGGGCGATGTTGGCTTCGCACGTCAGGCCGGTCAGTGCGTTGATGCGAACGGTCGGGTCGTTGTCGTCGGAGGCGTCGAGCTGCGGATGCAGGTGCAGCCAGTATTCGCCGAGCAGGTCGCGGATCAGTTCCAGGCTGGCGGCGAGGCCGGCGAAGCCGTGCAGCGCGAGGTTGGCCTGGACCAGGAAGTGGGTGATGCGCAGGTCCTTGCTGCGCTGCAGCAAGCTGGCGCAGGACTGTTCGATCGCTCGCCACTCGGGGGGCTCGGCCGCCTGTACTGCATCGCCCATGACCCGTTCCGGACGCCCTTGGGCATCGCGTTCGAGTTGCAGGAAGTCCGCGTCATATTCGAGATCTTCACCGCAGGGGAAGTCATCGGAAACAGCGGCGAGCAGCAGCGGTGAGTTCACCAGGAATCGATCTCCATATCGGCCCGTGGCGGGGCGTTAGTTGTGCGAAGTTGCAAGTGTGAACTGGCGCACAAAACTTGTAGAAGAGCGGGCGGTTGATATCGTTGTGATATCAGTGGCCGGCTCCAAAGTTGCGCATTTATGGTTTATTTCCAAAATGCTGTCAAGGTAAGCTACCCGCCCTCGAGTGGAGGTGTGACCGAGTCTGCAGCTTTGAAGGCCCACCTGTCGGATGCCATCAAAGTGCCTTGCCGTTGTGGTTAAATTCGCCGATATGCCGCGATAAAACAGTGATGGATGTTATTTAACTCATTGTTTTATAAAGAAATTATTGGCGATTTTCGCTATCCACTCATTTGAATGGAATCACGAGTCATATTATATGCAGGAGGAGTGATGGCACTTTGCCTAACTATCACTAGTTATCACAAGATAACTCCGGGGCAATGCGCGGAGATGATTGTGGAAACTGGTGCCGTCACCATCGGGCGAAGTCCAAACAATGATTGGGTGTTGCCGGATCCAGAGCGGTTGGTGTCGTCCAATCATTGCGTCATCCAGTTTCGGGATGGCCGTTATTACCTGACCGATAACAGCACCAACGGTGTGGAACTGGTACACGCTGGCGTGCGCATGCGCCGAGGAAACAGCGAGCCGTTGATGGATGGCGAAGTTATCCGGATTGGTGAGTACGAGATTCAGGCACGCATCGATTCAGGATTCTCGCTGGAGGAGAGTCGCCAGCCTGGCGCGCAGAGCTTCGAGGCGTTGATGGCCCACCAGGCGACGCCCGCCGAGCCCCCCCTTGCACCCGCGCCGGCTGCTTTCCTGCAGGGGGCTTCGAGCCACGACACACTGCCCGACATCTTCGATTTCCTCGGCCCTGCCAGCGTGCCGACGGCGAGCCAACCTGACCATGTTCCGGCCCAGCAGCATGACTTTCGTCCGCCCGCACCGGTCCCCGCCGCCGCGCCACCTGCCTCACCGGCCCCCGGCGTGATACCGGCGGACTGGAACCTCTTCGACGAGGCGCCGGCCTCCAGCCCCCTGCCTGCGCACGAGCCGATGACGCCTGTTGCCGCAGTGCCTCCACCGCCTGCGCCCGTTCCCGCACCGCCCACCCCCCAGGCCATGCCCGACCAGGCGTTGCTGCAGGCCTTCCTGCGCGGCGCGGGCATCGAGCACCTGCGCATCGACGCTGGCGATGCCGCAGCACAGATGGAGGCGGTAGGCCGCAGCTACCGCCTGATGGTCGAGGGCCTGATCGATGTGCTGCGCGCACGCAGCAGCCTCAAGGGCGAGTTCCGCATGCAGCAGACCACCATCGCGCCGGTGCAGAACAACCCGCTGAAATTCGCCCCCAATGCCGACGAGGCGCTGTTGCTGCTGCTGCGCCAGGGCAACCAGGCGTTCATGCCCGCCGACCAGGCGGTACGCGACAGTTTCGATGACTTGCGTGCCCACCAGCTGGCCGTCATGGCCGGGGTCGAGGCGGCGATCAAGCACGTGCTGACGCGTTTCGAGCCCGCCCGACTGGAGGCTCGCCTGGCCCCGGCAACGGGCTTGGCGAAGGTGTTCGGTGGCTCGCGCCAGGCCCATTGCTGGCAGCAGTTCACCGAGCTGTACGGGCAGATATCACGTGAAGCCCAGGACGATTTCCAGGACTTGTTCGGCCGTGAGTTCAGCCGCGCCTACGAGGCCCACAACGCCCGACTGCAACGCTCTTGAGACTGATGCTCAAGGCAGGAAGAACACCAATACGTCATGAGGACGAGGATGAGTGCAATAAGACTGATCGCAGCCCTGGCCTTCGTGCTGCTCAGTGCCTGCAGCAAGGATGCGCCGGTCGTACCGAGTTCGGACGCTGAGCCGGCAGTGCCGGGCGTCACCCTGTACTTCAGTGCCGCCGCCGGGCTCAACCCCGGCGCCGATGGCACACCAGCGCCTGTGCGGGTGCGCATCTACGAACTGAAGAATGCCGCCGCCTTCGAGCGCGCCGATTACTTCGCCCTGGCCGAACGGGCCCAGGACACCCTCGGCGCCGACCTGATCGACCAGGACGAAGTGCTGCTGCAGCCCGGCCGTCAACTGCACCTGGACCGCCCGCTGAACCCGGCCACGCGCCAGGTCGGCCTGGTGGTCGGCTACCGCGAGATCGACCAGGCGCAGTGGCGCAGCGTGCTCGCGGTGCCACCTCGCGACTATCAGATCAGCCTCGATGTGCGCGCCGTGCGCAGCGCCGTGGCCACCCCACAACCTGTGCCTGCCCACTAGGCAAACGGAGAACCCATGTCCTGGAACAATCGCGTGGTCTGGTCGGAAGGCATGTTCATCACGACCCAGCACTTCCAGCAGCACGACCGCTATCTGGAAAACTTCATCGATGCCCGCAGCCGCCCGCTGTCGAGCGCGGCCTGGGGCTTTTCCGAGCTGCTGGTCGACCAGGGCCTGCTGGCCCAGGGCAAGCTGGCGATCCTCAGTGCCCGTGGCCTGCTGCCGGACGGCACCCCCTTCGACATTCCCCGCGATGACCTGCCACCGGCGCCTCTGGAAATTCCCGACGACCTGCGCGACGGGGTGATTCACCTGGGCTTGCCGCTCAAGCGTGCCGGTGCCCGCGACACCGTCGACGAAGGCGAGGCGCTGGACGGCGCGCGCTATGTGGCGCGGGTCAGCGAAGTGCGCGACGACAATGCGCCGTTCGAGAACCGCGCACCACTGGCTCTGGGTGGCCGCGCGCTGCGCCTGCTGCGTGAGGAAGATGGCCTCGGCGATTTCGCCGCGCTGGGTGTGGTGCGCATTCGTGAAAAACGTGCCGACCGGGCCTTGGTGCTGGACGACAGCTACATCCCGCCGCTGCTGGATGTGGCGGCCAGTAACCCGCTGTCGAATTTTCGCAGCGAGCTGCTGGGGCTGCTGCACCAGCGTGGCGAGGCACTGGCCGGGCGGGTGGTGGCCTCGGCCAATGGCGGTGCCTCGGAAATCGCCGACTTCATGCTGTTGCAACTGGTCAACCGCGCGCAGCCGTTGATCGAGCATCTCGGGCAGCTCAGCCCGCTGCACCCCGAACGGCTGTACAGCGAGCTGGTGGCGCTGGCGGGCGAGTTCGCCACCTTCACCCGCGAGGGCCGTCGCCCCGAGAGCTTCCCGGTGTACCAGCACGATGACCTCGCGGCGACCTTCCAGCCGCTGATGGCGTCGCTGCGTGAAGCGCTGTCGATGCTGATCGACAGCAAGGCGGTGGCCATTCCTATCGTCGAGAAAGCCTACGGCGTGCACGTGGCCATGCTCGCCGACCGCAGCCTGCTGGACAACGCCAGTTTCATCCTCGTGGTGCGCGCCGACGTGCCAGGCGAGACCCTGCGCAGCCGCTTCGGCCAGCAGAGCAAGATCGGTTCGGTGGAGCACATCCGCGACCTGGTCAATCTGCAACTGCCAGGTATTGGCCTGCTGCCGTTGCCGGTGGCGCCGCGGCAGATCCCGTTCCATGCAGGCTCCACCTATTTCGAACTCGATCGCGGCAGCGAGCACTGGAAGCAGTTGCAACACTCGGGGGGCTTCGCCTTCTACGTCGCTGGCGAGTTCCCTGGCCTGAACCTGGCCTTCTGGGCCATTCGAGGATAAGCCGCGATGCAGCACGACGATCCGCAGGCCAACGACCGCACCCAGTTCATGCCTCGCCCAGGCGGACGAGGCCCGCAGCCGACGGCGACGCCCCAGGCCGCACCAACGCCGCTGAACGTACCCGCCGAGCCGCTGGCACCAGGGCAGGGCGAGGGCCTCAATCCGCTGGAGCAGGCGGCCGGGCCCCTGCTGGCGTTGCTCACGCGCTTGCGCAATACCATCGCCCATCCAGCCCCGGCGAGCCTGCGTGCGCAACTGCTCGCCTACCTGCGCCAGTTCGAAGAGCGCGCCGAAGCCAGCGGTGTGCCGCGCAACGAGGTGCTGCTGGCGCGCTATGCCCTGTGCACCGCGCTCGATGAGGCCGTGCTCAGCACCCCCTGGGGCAGCAGCAGCGACTGGGGCAAGCAAAGCCTCTTGATCACCGTGCACAACGAAGCCTGGGGCGGCGAGAAGGTCTTCCAGTTGCTCGAACATTGCCTGCAGAGCCCGCGCGAACGCCTGAACCTGCTGGAGTTGCTGTACCTGTGCACCAGCCTCGGTTTCGAGGGCCGCTACCGGGTGATGAACGGTGGCCGAGCACAGCTCGAGGCACTGCGCGAGCGTACCGCTGCGGCCTTGCGCAGCGCGCGCGGCGAGATCGAACGCGAATTGTCACCGCACTGGCGCGGCGTTTCGGTCAGCCGCGATCGTCTGACCCAGTTCGTGCCGCCCTGGGTAGGGCTCGCGGTGGCCCTGGCCTTGCTGCTGTTGTTGCTGTTCGGCCTGCGCCTGAAACTTGCCGCCGACGCCGAGCCTGTGTTCCGCGGCATCCATGCCCTGGGTGAAATTCCGGTGCAGGCCATGGACCGCCCGGTGGTGCAGCCCAAGCCGGTCGAGCGCCCGCGCCTGGCAGGTTTCCTTGCCGAGGACATCAAGGCCGGTCGGGTCGCGGTGGAGGATGCGGTCGATCGCTCGGTGGTGACCATTCGTGGCGATGAACTGTTCGCGTCTGCCAGCGCCAGTATCAAGGGCGATTTCGAGCCGCTGATGCTGCGTATCGCCGAGGCGGTTTCCAAGGTGAAGGGCAACGTGCGCGTCACCGGCCACAGCGATAACCAGCGCATCGCCACGATCCGCTTCCCCTCCAACTGGGCGCTGTCCCAGGCTCGCGCCGAAGAGGTCAAGGCAATGCTCGCCGCGCGCACCGGGCAGCCGCAGCGCTTCAGCGCGCAAGGCCTGAGCGACACCGAGCCGCTGGCCTCCAACGACACCGCACAAGGCCGGGCGAAGAATCGCCGGGTCGAAATCACCGTTCTGGCGGAGGGCGTCGAGTGAAGGCGTTTTTCAGTTTTGTCATTCGCTGGGTGATCCCGGTGCTGGGGCTGATCGCCCTCAGCCTGATCATCTGGTTCATCGGGCCGCTGTTGGACGTACTGGCGCCGCCCACCCCGCGCTGGATCCTGATCGTCCTGCTGTTCGCGGTGTGGATCGCTTACCGTACCTGGCGCATCGTCCAGGCGCGTCTTCAGGCCGCCAAAGTGATGGAGAGCCTGGCCGCCGAAACCGCGCCGGATCCTGCGAGCCTGGCCACCGCCGAAGAGCTGGCGACCCTGCGCCAGCGCATGGACGAGGCCCTGGTGCTGCTGAAGAAAGCGCGCCTGGGCGGTGACGAGCGCCGCAACCTCTACGAGCTGCCGTGGTACGTGATCATCGGCCCGCCGGGCTCCGGCAAGACCACCGCGCTGGTCAACTCGGGGCTACATTTCCCGCTGGCGGCACAGTTGGGCGAGGGCGCCATCCGTGGTGTCGGTGGCACACGCAACTGCGACTGGTGGTTCACCGACCAGGCGGTGCTGCTCGACACCGCTGGGCGCTATACCACCCAGGACAGCCATGCGCAGGTGGACAAGGCCGCCTGGCTGGGCTTTCTCGACCTGCTCAAGACCCAGCGCTCGCGCCGCCCCATCGACGGGGCGTTCATCGCCATCAGCCTGTCCGATCTGCTGCTGGGCAGCGACGCCGAGCGCGCCGCCCATGCAGCGGCGATCCGCACCCGGATCCAGGAGCTGTACAGCCAGCTCGGCGTGCGTTTCCCGATCTACCTGATGCTCACCAAGCTCGACCTGGTGCCGGGCTTCATGGAGTACTTCGACAACCTGAGCAAGGACGAGCGCGCCCTGGTGTGGGGCATGACCTTCGCGCTGGATGACGGGCAGCAGGGCGACGGCCCACTGGCCGGCTTCGACCAGGAGTTCGGCCTGCTCGAACAACGCCTCAACCAGCGTCTGGTCGAGCGCCTGCAGCAGGAGCGCGACCCGGCGCGGCGCGACCTGATCTATGGCTTCGTCCAGCAGTTCGCGGCACTGCGCGGCAATCTCAAGACCTTCCTCGACGGTGTGTTCAAACCCAACGCCTTCGAGGCGCGGGCGCTGCTGCGCGGGGTGTACTTCACCAGCGGCACCCAGGAAGGCAGCCCCATCGATCGCCTGATCGGCAGCATGGCGCAGAGCATGGGCCTGGACCGCGCGCACCTGTCGCGCCAGACCGGCACCGGACGCAGCTACTTCATCGAGAAGCTGTTCAGCGCCGTGGCCTTCGCCGAGCGTGGGCTGGTGGGCAGCAACCCCAAGGTCGAGCAGCGCCGCAAGTGGATCACCCGAGGTGCCCTGGCGCTGAGCGTGGCTCTGGTGCTGGTCGTCGGCACCCTGTGGACCCTCAGCTACCGCGCCAACCAGCAGTACATCGCCGAAGTCGACAGCCGCCTCAAGCCGCTGGGCAAGAGCGTGCAGGAGCTGAGCCCGGCGCAGCGCGAGGTGATCGAAGTGCTGCCGCTGCTCAACGCCGTGCGCCGTCTGGCGGACGATCCGCCGGCCTGGGCCGAGGGGCTCGGGTTGTACCAGGGCGACATGCTGGAGACCGAATCCACCAGCGTCTATCGCAAGCTGTTGATCGCGATCTTCGCCCCGCGGCTGGTCACCCGCATCGAGGAGCAACTGTACGCCGGCGGTCCTTCCGACTATCTGTACGAAGGCCTGAAGGCCTATCTGATGCTGGCCGACGGCGAGCATTACGACGCTGACTTCCTCAAGGCCTGGATCAGTCTCGACTGGGAGCGCCATCTGCCGCGCGATCTGGCTCCCGAGCAGCGCCAGGCACTTGAACAGCACCTGGCGGCGCTGTTCGACAAGCGCCCGCCGAATGCGCGCCTCGACCAACGCCTGATCGACGACACCCGCCGTCAGTTGCAGCAGTTGCCGGTGGCGCAACGTGTGTATGACCGGGTCAAGCGGCAGAAGCTGCCGGCCGGCGTCAGTGATTTTCGCATCAGCGACGCCGCCGGGCGCGATGCCGCGCTGGTATTCCAGCGCAAGAGCGGCAAGCCGCTGACCGAGCCGCTGCCGGGCATCTTCACTGTCGAGGGTTATCGCAAGGCGTTTCTCGCCGCCAGCGTCGCCCACAGCGAAACCCTCGCCGAAGAGCGCTGGGTGCTCGGTCGCGAGCTGAGCGAGGCCAGCGATGCCAAGCGCCTGGCCGACGATGTGCGCCAGCTCTACTACCAGGACTACATCCGCCACTGGGACGCGCTGTTGGCCGACCTGGACTTCGTGCCGATCACCAGTGTCGGGCAGGCCGCCGACGTGCTGCGGGTGTTGTCCGGCCCTACCTCGCCGATGAAGAAACTGTTGCAGGCGGTGGCCAAGGAAACCGACCTGCAGCAGCCCACCACGCTCGACAAGGCCCAGGCCAAGGTCGAACAGGCCGGTGTCGATCAACTGCGCCAGCGCCTGGGCGGTCTGCTCGGCGACACGCCGATCCCGGGCACCGAGCAAGGTGCGCGTGAGGTGGACCCCGTGACCGCACACTTCGCCGAACTGGCCGAGCTGGTCGAAGGCGGCGAAGGCCAGCCAAGCTCGATCGATGGCCTGCTCGCCGATCTCAACGCCCTGTACGTGCAGGTCAGTGCGATGGTCGGCGCCAGTGGCGAAGCCCTGCTGGGCGAGGCCAAGAACCAGGCTCAGGCTGCCTCGCAGAGGGTTTCGCTCGGTGCTGCGCGGCAGCCGAAAGTGGTGCAGAACCTGGTCGGCTCGGTGGTCGGCTCGACCAACGCCATCGTCATGGGTGGCGTACGCAACCAGCTCAATGCCGCCTGGACCAGCGAGGTGGTCAACGTCTACCGCCAGTCCCTCAGCGGTCGCTACCCGCTGACGGCCGGCAGCCCGCGCGATGCGACCCTGGAAGACTTCGGCCAGTTCTTCGGTGTTGGCGGGGTGATGGACAACTACTTCCGCAAGTACCTGCAGCCATACGTCAACACCTCCACGTCGCCGTGGAGCTGGCAGCCAGGGGCGGCGCAGAAGCTGGGGATCAATGCCGGTGTGCTCAACACCTTCCAGCGCGCCGCGACCATCCGCGATGCCTTCTTCCGCAACAGCAGCGGCCTGACGCCAGGCGTGCGTTTCGAGCTCAAGCCGGTGGCGATGGATGCGTCGATCACCCAGTTCATGCTCGACCTCGATGGCCAGCAGGTCAGCTATGACCATGGCCCGAGCCGTCCGGTGTCGTTGCAGTGGCCGAACCCGAACAGCATCGGCGTGGTACGCCTGTCGATCTCGCCCCCTTCGGCCAGTGGCCGTTCGGGGCTGACGCTGGAAGGCCCGTGGGCGTGGTTCCGCCTGCTCGACCAGTCCGACCTGATTGCCGGCACCTCACCCGAGCGCTTCAGTCTGCGCCTGCGGGTCGAGGGTGCCAGCGTGTCCTACGAGCTGCGTGCCAGCAGCGCCTTCAACCCGTTCCGCAGCCGAGTGGTCAGCGGTTTCAGCCTGCCGGAGCGCCTGTGAACGACGTTGGTTTCTACGGAAAGATGGCCTGCCGCGGTGACTTCGTCAGCCGCGATCTGCCACAGAGCTTCATCCAGCCCTGGGACCAGTGGCTGGCCGCAGGTATCCAGGCCAGCCAGCGGCAACTGGGTGAGCAGTGGCTGCAGGCCTATCTGGTCAGTCCGCTGTGGCGCTTTGCCCTGGCAGCGGGTGTGTGTGGGCCGCAGGCGATGATCGGGGTGGTGATGCCGAGCATCGATCGGGTCGGGCGGTATTTTCCGCTGACCGTGGCGCAGGCGCTGGAGCCGCAGGTTTCGGTGGCGGTTGCGGTGGTGGGTGCGGATGAATGGTTCGAACAGGTCGAAGCGGCCTTGCTCGGCACGCTGGAGGAAGGTGCGCAGTTCGAGGCGTTCGAGCATGCCGTGCAGCCCTATCGGGGCACCACCCCGCTGCCACAGGGGATAGCGAGTGGGCCTGCGGTGGGTGGGTTGCAACGTCTGGCCGCGACCACGCCTGAGGGGCGAGAACGCGCGTTGGCCGAGTGCGCCTGCGAGGGCATGAGCCTGTGGTGGGGCAGGGGTTCGGAGCGGATCGCACCGGGCCTGATGCGCTATCCGGGCCTGCCGCGCAGCGAGGATTTCGCCGGGTTTCTTCTGGGTAGCGAGGCCGCACGCGCATGACCGACCTGCAGTACAGCGCGGCCAGCTACAGCCATGTCGGCATGGTGCGCAAGATCAACGAGGACGCCTGCCTGGACCTGACCTGGGCGGGCCTTTGGGCAGTGGCCGACGGCATGGGTGGCCATGCGGCGGGCGACTATGTCAGCAGCCTGGCGGTGGACAGCCTGCGCCGCCTGCCGATGCTCGACTCGCTGGCGGAGTTCGCCGACGAAGTGCGTGACGGCCTGGCGTGGGTCAACTTCACGGTCCGCGAGGAAACCGCACGCCGTGGCGTAGCGATGATGGGCAGCACCGTGGTGGTGCTGGCGGCGCGCGGCGACCAGGCCATCGGCCTGTGGGCCGGTGACAGCCGTCTGTATCGCCTACGCGGCGGGCGCATCGAGCGTCTGTCCCACGATCACAGCTACGTCCAGGAACTGCAGGACAGCGGCCTGCTCAGCGAGGCCGAGGCCCGGGTGCATCCGCGCGGCAACATCGTGACCCGCGCCATCGGTGTCGAAGATCACCTGGAGCTGCAGGCCGTGGCCCTGCAGGTGCGCCCTGGCGACACCTACCTGCTGTGCAGCGATGGCCTGACCAAGACCGCCGAAGACCTCGAGATCGGCGAGGTGCTCAGCCATGCCGACCCCTACCAGATAGTGCGCAGCCTGGTCCACCTGGGCCTGACCCGAGGCGCGCCCGACAACATCACCGCCGTGGTGGTGAAGGCCAATTGAAGAACATCATGGACATGCAGATCCCCGGATTCGACATCGACGGCGAGATTGGCCAAGGCGCCATGGCCAGCGTCTACCTGGCCACCCAGCGCTCGCTGCAGCGCAAGGTGGCACTCAAGGTGATGGCCGCGAGCCTGGCGGCCGATCCGACCTTCTGCGAGCGCTTCCTGCGCGAAGGCCGCACCCTTGCACGCCTGGCTCATCCACACATTGCCACCATCCACGACATCGGCAATGTCGGCGAGCTGTACTACATGGCCATGGAGTATCTGCCCAGCGGCACGCTCAAGGAGCGCATCGCCGCCGGGCTGACGCCGGAGCAAGGGTTGATCTATGTGCGCCAGATGGCCCAGGCGCTGGGCTATGCCCATGCCCAGGGCCTGGTGCACCGCGACGTGAAGCCGGCCAACATCCTGTTCCGTGCCGATGGCAACGCCGTGCTGTCGGACTTCGGCATCGCCAAGTCCCTGGACGATCACACCCAGTTCACCCAGGCGGGTTTCGCGGTGGGGACGCCCAGCTACATGAGTCCGGAGCAGGCCCGCGGGCTTGAGATCGACGGGCGCGCCGACCTTTATGCCTTGGGGGTGGTGCTCTACGAGATCCTCGTCGGCAAGCTGCCCTACAGCGGCACCGATGCGCTGTCCACGGCGCTGGCGCACCTGACCGAGCCGCTGCCGGAGCTGCCCATCGAGCATGGGCGTTATCAGGAAATCCTGCGCGGGTTACTGGCCAAGGACCCGAACGAACGCTTCGCCGATGCCGCCGCCTTGCTGGCGGCACTGGACCGCCTTCCGGAAGAAGACTGCCATAGCACGGTGATCAGGCCACTGGTCGTGCCCCAGGCGGCCCCCGAACTGGCAGGGTTGACGCCAGTGTCCATCGAGATTCCCCAGGCGGCTGCCCAGCCCGAGCCAGCCCGGCGTGAGCCACAGCAGAGCCGCCCGGCGCCTGTTGTTGCGCCAAAGAAAAAGCCCGCGGTGGCGCTGTTGGCGGTGGCCATCGCAGCGGCATTGGGCCTGGCAGCGGGCGGTTACTGGTTGTTCGCCGGTCACGACAAGCCCGCCGTCGCCACACCGGTGGCACAGACACCCGTCCAGCCCAGCGCGCCGCCTCCCGTCGCCAGCGCCGCGCAGAACGATCAGCGGCCGCTGCTCATGGCGGGCAAGAAGACCCTGTTCCAGCGCGTGCTGACCAAGCCCGGCGCGCGCCTGGCCGATAGCCCTGGTGGCGCTGCCGGTGATAGCCTGCCGGCCTTCTCGGTGCTCTACGTTTATCAGCGCAAGGATATCGACGGCAAAGCCTGGATCCAGGTCGGCGCTGCCAGCGATGGCCTGCGCGAAGGCTGGCTGCCTGCAGAGCAGACCAGCGACTGGAAGCAGAGCCTGGTGCTCAAGTTCACCGAACGCTCCGGCCGCGCGCCGGTGATGTTCATGCGCCAGCCCGACGATGTGCAGCAGTTGCTCGACGACAGTACCCAGGCCCGCGCGCAACTGCTCAAGGCGCAGAACGATCCGGCCGAAGTGCCGCGTGTGCTGGCGCTGGAGCCTGCGGCCAACGCGGTGCCGCAGGACCAGTTCTACCTGATGCCGATCTTCGACTACCGCGAGAGCTTCGACGCCGACGGTCAGCCGGTGCAACTGCTCAATATCGCATCGATCGATCCCGGGAGCAGTGCGGCCGGCAGCGCGCCGCAGGCCGCAGGCGTTGCCAGCGCCGGCGACAACAGCTTCCGCACCGGCATCGTGCTGGTGGTGGACACCTCGGTGTCGATGCAGCCCTACATCGACCGGGTGCGCCAGGTGGTCAGCGAGTTGCAGCAGCAACTGGCGGCACGCGGTGAGCTGGACAGCGTCAGCTTTGGCCTGGTGGGCTTTCGCAACAGCGTCAAGCGCACGCCGGGCCTGGACTACTTGAGCAAGACCCTGGTCAGCCTCGATGAAGGCCGCGACCCTGCGCGCTTTCTCAAGGCCGCATCGCAGGTCAAGGCCACCACCGTGTCCAGCCATTCGTTCAACGAAGATGCCTTCGCCGGGGTCATGCAGGCGGTCGAGGGCATGGACTGGTCCGGCTACGGCGGACGCATCGTGCTGCTGGTCAGCGATGCTGGCGCCTTGCGCAAGAGCGACCCCGAGAGCAGCACGCGGATGAACGAAGCCGAGGTGCGTCAGGCGGCGCTGAGCAAGCAGATCAAGATCTACGCCCTGCACCTGCGCACCCCTGCCGGGGTGAAGAACCACGGCTCGGCCGAGCAGCAGTACCGCGTGCTCACCGCCGACAGCAACCCGCGTATCGGCGACCTCTACGTGGGTGTGCCGGGGGGCGATGTGAACGCCTTTGGCGAGCGCGTGCAGGAGATCGGCTCGACCTTCGCCGAGCTGGTGCATCAGGTGCGCAACCAACAGCCGCAGGCCGTGCCGTTGCTCGCCTCCGGTTCCAGCCTCGCCGCCAAGACCCAGGCCGTGGGCTACGCCATGCACATGGACTTTCTCGGCCGTCGCAGCGCCAGCCAGGCGCCGCAACTGGTGAGTGCCTGGACCGCCGATCGTGACCTGACCAACCCGGCGCTGCCGACCTTGCAGGTGTGCGTGATGCTGACCAAGCTGCAGCTCAACGACCTGCAGCAGTCGCTCAAGCTGATCGTCGATGCGGCGCGCAAGACGCGCAGCTCGCCGGGCGACTTCTTCAATGAAATCGCCAGCGCCAGTGCCTACATGAGCCGCGACCCCGGCGCGCTGAGCAAGGGCGCCAACCTTGCCCAGGGCGGCGTACTCGGTGAGTACCTCGAAGGCCTGCCGTATCGCAGCAAGTCGCTGAGCATGACCCAGGACCTGTGGCTGTCGCTGTCGGTCGCCGAGCAGGAGGATTTCATCGACGAGCTCGACTCGAAGATTCGCCTCTACGAAACCTTCCACAACGACATGGCCAACTGGGTGCGTTTCGGCAACGCCGAACCGGGCGACGCCCTGTACCGTGTCCCGCTCTCGACGCTGCCTTGATGATCAGCCTGCAAGGGGTGCACAAGACGCGCGGGCGCTACCGCCTGGAGATCGGCGATCTGCGCCTGGGCGCCGGTGAGCGGGTGGCGTTGGTTGGGCCCAGCGGCTGCGGCAAGAGCACGCTGCTCGACCTGCTGGCATTGGTGCTGGCGCCGGATGCGGCGGACGCCTTCACCCTGGAACTTGAAGGCAGCGTTCAGGATGTCGCCGGGCTGTGGCGTGGTCGTCGGCTCGACCGGCTGGCCGCCTTGCGCAGTCGGCACCTGGGTTATGTGCTGCAAGCGGGCGGGCTGCTGGGCTTTCTCGATGTGCGCGGCAATATCCGCCTGCCGCGTCAGTTGCTGGGGCTGGCCGACGACGGTGGCGTCGAACGCCTGGCGGCCGCGCTGGATGTGAGCGACCAGTTGGACAAGCGTCCGGCGGCGCTTTCGCTGGGCCAGCGCCAGCGGGTCAGTTGTGCCCGCGCCCTGGCCCATGCGCCTGCGCTGTTGCTGGCGGACGAACCGACCGCAGCGCTCGATCCGGTCAATGCCGAGCGGGTGATGCAGTTGCTGTTGCGCCAGGCCGAGGCGCATCGGGTGACCTGCGTCATCGCCACCCACGACGAGACACTGGCCCGCGACGCCGGGCTGCGGGTGCTGCGCATGCACTGTCGGCGCGATGCCGACGGCGGCGTCATCGCGACCTTGGGGCAGGCTGCCTGATGCGCCCGCTGCTGATCGCCGGGCTGGCCTGGCAGGACTACCGCACCGACGCGCGGCTGTCGGCCTGCGCGGTGCTGGCGCTGGTGGCGGTGATTGCGCCACTGCTGGTGCTGTTCGGCCTGAAGTTCGGCCTGATCGGCAGCCTGACCGAACGCCTGCAGCGCGACCCGGGCGTGCGTGAGGTCATACCCTTGGGCGGTGGACGTTTCACTGCCGATTTCATTACCGGGCTCGCGGCGCGTCCGGATGTCGCCTTCGCCATCCCGCGCACCCGCCAGATCGCCGCCACCGCCGAGTTGCTGCTGCCTGCACAAGGGAGTGGGGTGACGGTCGAGATGCTGCCGACCGCGGCCGGCGATCCCCTGCTCGACGGCGCCGTGGCCCCCGATGCAGCCGACCTGCGCGACGTAGTGCTGAGTTTCACTGCGGCGGAAAAGCTCGGCGCCCATCCTGGCGATCGCTTGCAGGCCAGTTTCAATCGCCAGCGTGCGGGCGAGGTGCAATGGCGCCAGACCTCGTTGCACGTGCGTGCCGTGCTGCCGCTGGCAGCGTTCGAGCGCGATGCCTTGTTCGCACCGTTGGCCTTGCTGGAGGCCGCCGAGGACTACCGCGACGGGCGTGCGGTACCGGCGTTGGACTGGGCGGGCGAGCTGCAGGCCGGCAGCGCGGCGCGGGTCTACCCGGCGTTTCGCCTGTATGCCCGCACGCTCGAGGACGTCGAGCCGCTGCGCCAGTTCTTCGCCGAACGTCAGTTGCTGGTCTCGACCCAGGCGGCGCAGATCGCCCAGGTGCAGTCGCTCGGGCGCAACCTCGACCTGGTGTTCTGGATCATCGCCGCGTTGGCCGTGGCCGGGGCGGTTGCGGCGGTTGCCGCAGGTGCGGTGGCGGCGGTCGAGCGCAAGCAGCGCGAGCTGGCGGTGTTGCGCCTGCTGGGCTTCGGCACCGCCGCGCTGCTGTTGTTCGTGGTGTTGCAGGCGCTGTACAGCGGCCTGCTCGCCGCCGGGCTGGCGGCCCTGTTGTATGCCCTGGCCGAGCACGGCCTGAACGGACTGTTCATGCAGGTGCCCGGCGAGTACGCCGCTCACCTGCTGCCCATGCACTATCTCGTCGCGCTGCTCGCCGTGTTGTCGGCCAGCACCGCTGCCGCCGCCCTGGGCGGCTGGCGGGTGGCGCGGATCGACGCCTCGCAAGGAATTCGTGATGTCTGAACTTCGCCTCAAGGTAGCGGCCTTGATCGTCACCACACTGGGCCTTGTGGCCTGCTCTCCCGCCGATGGCGAGGACAAGCCCCAGGTCTCCGCGGTCAACACCGCCGCGCCCGACCCCGCCGCCACCCGCAAGCTGGACAACCCCAAGCCCCTGGCCGACGACGTCAGCTTGCCGCTGCCCTGTGGCGGCGAGATTGTCTTCCGGCATGTCTACGTGCTGGCGCAAGGCAGCCTCGACGACCGTGAGGTCAACCTGGGCTATCCCTTCAGCGAGGGCGAGGCGGGTTACAAGCAGTCGTTCATCTCCGGGTATCGCCGCGACTTCATCAATGGCCAGTTCAGCCTGCAGGACCTGTCCCCCGCCTGGCAGAAGCAGGTCGGCGCCAGCCTGCCCAAGGTCGAGGCGGGCAGCCCGCTCAAGCCGATGATGTATTTCATCGGCAAGTACGAGGTGACTGCGCGCCAGTATGCGCAGGTCATGGCCCAGGCTCAGTCGCTGGCCAGCGGCGAGGCGGAGCCCGCATGCGAACCGGTCACCGAGGCCGCCGGTCGCCTGCCCAAGGTCAAGCTGTCGCGGTTCGAGGCCGAGCGTTTCGCCGCGGTGTACAGCGCCTGGTTGATGAAGCATCACCGCGAGTTGCTGCCGGTCAGTGGCCGGGGCAGCAAGGCCGAAGATGGCGGGATCGGTTTCGTGCGCTTGCCCACCGAAGTGGAATGGGAATTCGCCGCCCGCGGCGGTTCGGCGGTCAGCCGTCAGGAGCTCGATGGCCGGCTGTTCCCGCGCAAGGTCGAGGGCAGCGACAGTGACGGGCCGCTGGCCGACTGGGCGGTGTTCAACCAGGTTGCCGGTGGCACCGGCCAGGCTGCGCGACTGATGCCGATCGGGACCAAGCAACCCAACCCGCTCGGGCTGTTCGATGTGATCGGCAATGCCGCCGAAATGGTCCAGGAATCCTTCCAGCTGGTGCACGCTGGTCGCCGTCAGGGCGCCTACGGCGGCTTCGTGGTCAAGGGTGGCAACTACCTGGAAGGCGAGACCACGCTGTTCACCGGCATGCGCCGCGAGTATCCGCTGTTCGGTGCCGACGGCACTGAGCAGCGCAACGAGACCACCGGTTTCCGCGTCGCCATCGGTGCCTTGTCGGCGCCGCGTTCGCGCTACCAGGAGCTGTTCGAGCAATGGCAGAAAGAGGGGCGCCTGGCCGGCCTCACCGACGACATCAATGCCGCCGATGACCCGACCACGCGCCTGGACGGCATCATCGCCGGCGCCAGCGACCCGCGCCTGCAGGCCGAGTTGGGTCTGGTCAACGAGGAGCTCAAGCGCAATGTCTCGCTGATCGCCCGCCAGCGCGAAGAAGCGGCCGGCAACCTGATCCAGTCGGCCGCCCTCGTGGCCGAGACCATCAACAACTACAACATCCGCCTGACCAACCTGCAGAACACCCAGGCCAAGGCCCAGGCCTCCGGCGACCAGGCCAGCGCCAGCCTGTATGGCGCCGCCATCGCCAACGGCCGCAGCGCGCTGGACGGCGCGCTGGCGATCTACATCGACAACCTGGCCAGCGGCACGCGCTACACCGATGCGGTGATCCAGGCGCAGTTCCAGCGGGTCAAGCAAGAGCTTGAGCGCAAGCCGGTGCTGGGCAAGAGCCTGGAGACCCGCGCCACCCTGTTCGTCCGCCACGTCGGGGAGTACCGCCAGAACCGGCGGGCCGACCCGGCGACGATCCTCAAGGAGCTGCTGGCATCGGCTGCTCCGCGACCTTGAAGAAACCCTGAAAAAAGACCCCGGCCCGCATGAAGCAGGCCGGATCAGCACAACCCGAGAGAGAACCCGACCATGCGCTTGAATCGCACCTCCCTGATCACCGCTTCCAAGGCCCGTGCCGCTCTGCTGCTGGCTGCCGGTTTCAGCAGCGTCCTGCTGACCGGCTGCGCCGGTTCGCCGGTTTCCAAGATCGGTGCAACGACCAAGGTGGAGTACTACCCCAACTGCTACGAGCCGGTGCAGCACCTGCGTTCCACTGACGGCGACATGACTCGCTCGGTCGCCACCGGCGCACTGCTCGGCGCGGTAGGCGGTGCCCTGACCGGCGCCCTGGTGGACGGTGACAACCGTGGTCGCAACGCCGCCATCGGCGCTGCTGGCGGCGCCCTGGTCGGCGGCGCGGCGGGCTACTACACCGAGCGCCAGAAGCAGATCAGCGACGACAAGCAGCGCATCGCTTCCTACGCCGCCGACATCGACAAGAGCGCCGCCGACCTGGACCGCACCACCCAGTACGCCAAGGCGTCCCAGGCCTGCTACCAGCGTGAGTTCGCCAGCCTGATCCAGAACCGCAAGGCCAACCGCATCAACGACACCGAAGGCCGCAAGCGCCTGGCCGAGATCGTTGCCGGCCTGAACGAGTCGAACCAGCTGCTCGGCACCGTCAACGGTCGTCTGGGTGAGAACCTGAACAACTACACCCAGGCCTACGAGCAGGACCTCAAGCAGGTGGGCGTGCAGCGTTCGGAAGTGGTGGCCGTGGTCCAGCCACCGAAAGCGACCAGCAAGTCTGGCACCAAGAAGGGCCAGGCTGCGGGCAAGACCAACACCAAAGTGCCGACTGAAGCAGTCGCTACCGAGAAGACCCTGCAGAACGCCACCGGCAAGAAGGCCGAGGCCCAGCAAGTCGCCAAGGCGGGCGTGGATCAGGTCAACAGCATGTGCCGCAACCCGGACATGGGTGACTGGGCACCGGTGCCTTGCCCGAACGTTTGATGGGATTGCAGGGGTGCATCGCGCCCCTTTCGCGACGCAAGGCCGCTTCTGCAAAGAGCGGCTTTGCGCTGTGGACAGGCCAGCCTGTAGCTGAGTAAGGACACGTATTCATGAAAGACCTTCTGGTCAACGAATTGGCCAACACCTCGCAGTTTCTGGCGCGTCAGCGCCTGCAGGGGCGTATCGACCAGCAGAAGCTGTTCAAGGCGATCGATGCCGACCCTGGCATCGTCGGTGCGGGTGTCGTGTATATCGATGCCGACTACAACGTGATCGTGCTGCGCGAGTTTCAGCCGATCTGCAGTATCAAGCCCAAGCGCATCATCCTACGCGAGGCGCCTCGCTACATTGCGCCCCAGCAATTCATGAACCAGTTGCAGACCAACCCGCGTGAGTCGCGCGTGGTCAAGGAGGCGGTAGGCACCACGCTCTCCTGCGCTGGTGCGATCCTGGGTTGGGTCGTCATGTTCAGCGGTACTATCGCCGTGCCCTTCTCCGGCGGTGTGAGCCTCGCGCTTACCGTTGCCGGATATGCAGCAGCAACCGCCAGTACCGCACAGTGCTTTATCGGTGTTGCCAGGACGGTCAACGAGGTCAACGACCCTTCAGCCAATGATGCGATGGATCAGGAGGCCTGGTACAGGGCAGCCACACCGTTGCTCGACGGTATATCGTTGATCGGCGTCGGCAGCTCGGCCCTCACGACTGTACGCTTCCTGCAGGTGCGCAAGGCTGCCACGGGCGCCAACTGGCTCGACCTGACCCGTTCATTGAGCCGTCAGCAGCGTAGCGCTCTCACCCGCGAGTTGCTGTCGATCAAGCATCCTTCGCTTACCGCGAAGCAACTCAAGCTGCAACAGAGCACAGGTGAGCTGATCAAGCGTCACACGCCCACCCAGATCAAGCACGCCACTCAAACATTGATCAAGGATTCGCTTGGCGCTTCCATCGGTTTTGTCGGCAGCGGGACGGTGCAGGACAAGACCAAGAGCATCGCTCTGGGGCTCTATGAGGAGTTCGAGTAATGAGTCGGCACCCTGACCTTCAGAAGTTTCTCGATCGCTACTTCATGTTGTTCCTGGCGGGGTATTTTCTCTCGCTGTACGCCATGGCCGGGACGTTCTCTTTGGTGTGGAGTACCTATTGCCGTGACTGCAGCCGGGAGATCAACTATCCGCTCAGCCTTGGTGTGCTGGTGGTGACGCTGGTCACGGCGCATGCCGCCGTAGTGCGAGGTCGTGACTGGGGGGTATGGATGGTCGCCGCCCTTTGTATCGGCTCCGTGGTTTTCCTGTTGCCGACCTACGGTTTCAGGCCGCACATGGGGATCTTCCTGAGCATCATAGTCGTCGCGCTGCTGGCGTTGCTGGTACTCAACAGCAAGCGCTACAGAGCGATGCGCGTGCTACTTGCCGAGTATCGACACAAGCGTCAAGCCGATAGAGCTTCAAAGGCCCAGCGACCCAAAGTTCGACGGTCTCGATGATGGGCGAGTATCAACGCCATCTTGAATTCCATGCGTTCATGCGTCGTTACTTCCCGACGTTCCTGCTGGGCTTTTTCACCTGTGTGCTGTCGGTGGCATTGGTTCTTGCCATGTGGATCGACGAGCATTGGCGCAGCCATCCGGATAATCCCGTCTACACGATAGTTTCGAGTACAGCACTGGCGGCGCTGCTGTGCCTGGGGCACTTGGCGATGATTCGTGGGTATGGATGGGCAATGTGGGCCGTTTTGCCAGTACCGCTGATGGCGCTGCTGATCGCCCTGAGCTTGTTGGGCAACGGCCTGCATTTCATGTTGTTGGCTGCCATCCTGCTCTTGCCTCTGCTGGCGCTGCTGGTGTTCAACAGCGAGCGGCACAGGGAGATGCGCAGACGGCTCGTCGAGCTACGGCAGGCCCGAACCCGGCGCTAATGCGCCGGGTCCGTCAACACCAATCTCTACCTCAACGCTCCGGTCGCAGCACCTTCACATCCCCAGGCTCCGCCGTTTCCCGCAGGTACTCTTCCAGCGAATCGTCCAGCGCCTTGATCCAGCGGGTGTGGTGTGGCACCGAGGCGGTGCCGGTCATAACCGAGCGGTACGAGCGGTCGCGGTAGCCCATGATGTCGTGCTTCTTGTCGTTCTTCCATTTGAGGAAGATGCGGTTCACCGCGTCGATGTCGAAGCGTGGGTAGTCGGTCTGCTCGATCAGGCGGGCGATGTAGCTGCCCTGGAATTCGTACATCGAGGCAGTGGTCTGCAAGGCCTCTTCCTCGGCGCGCCAGTGCTCGCTGTCGGCGCGCATGGCGGCGGGGTCGGGCAGGGCGATGCGGCCGAGGATCACGTCGCGTACGAACCAGGCCTGGGCGTCGAACAGGTTGAAGCTGTACCACAGGTCTTGCATCCCCAGGTACATCAGTTGCGGGTTGGCCTCCCATACCACGCCCTGGTACAGGCCCAGCGGCCACAGGCGGTTACCGGTGCGCAGGGTCAGGTCGTCGGGCAGGAACGGGAAGTGGTGCTGGTAGCCGGTGCACAGGATGATCGCATCGACGCGCTTGCTCGAGCCGTCGGCAAAGTGCGCGCGGTCGCCGTCGACCCGCTGCAACTGCGGCCGCTCTTCCCAGCCCTTTGGCCATTTGTAGCCCATCTGCTGGGTACGGTAGGCACTGGTGATCGAGCGTGCGCCGTATTTGTAGCACTGCGAGCCGATGTCTTCGGCGGAGTAGCTGCTGCCGATGATCAGCACATCCTTGCCGGCGAATTCCAGTGCATCACGGAAATCATGGGCGTGCAGGATACGTCCGGAGAAGCGCTCGAAGCCTGGGAATGACGGCACTTGCGGCGTGGAGAAATGCCCGCTGGCGACCACCACGTAGTCGAACACCTGTTCGTAGCGCTGGCCATTGGCGTAGTCGTGGGCGGTGAGGGTGAAGGTGCGGCTGGCGTTGTCGAAGCGCACGTCCTTGACCACGGTGTCGAAGCGAATGTACTGGCGCACGTCGGCCTTTTTCACCCGGCCCTGGATGTAGTCCCACAGCACTTCGCGCGGTGGATAGGAGGAAATCGGGCGGCCGAAATGTTCGTCGAAACTGTAGTCGGCGAATTCCAGGCATTCCTTCGGGCCGTTGGACCAGAGGTAGCGGTACATGCTGCCATGCACCGGCTCGCCGTGCTGGTCGAGGCCTGTACGCCAGGTGTAGTTCCACATGCCGCCCCAGTCGGCCTGCTTCTCGAAGCAGACGATTTCGGGCATGGCCGCGCCCTTGGCGTGGGCGGATTGGAAGGCACGCAGTTGCGCCAGGCCGGAAGGGCCGGCGCCGATGATGGCGACGCGAGTAGTCATGAAAAAGTCCTGTGATCACGGAAGAAAGGCAAGACTTCCCCAGCCCCGAACGGCAACGAGCCGAGGGCGGTGGAAGCGCGGAAACTTCAGGGGTCAGCAGGCAGGCGGAGGCACGGGGCGCTTGCGCTTGTGCGCCAGCAGGACATCGCGGGGCGGGATCGACAGGGTGTGGAAGAGTGTCGAGAGCGGGGACCAGCCGAGGCTGGAAACGGCGGCAGGGAAGGGCCCGGTAGACTTGCCGATCAGATTGGCAAGCGGGCCATGCGGCCGACGGATACGTAAGATCTCGTGCATGGGGGCGTGGTTAGCCTCTTTTCGTTATGGGTGCCTTTTTAGCTATATCGCATTGGGGGAAGGGGTTCAAGGTTTGGGATTGTAGCGGCCACGGTGTCAGAAACTTTGTCCTGGTGAAAATCGGGGCCTGCCTGGCGGCAGGCCACTGC
>NZ_JABWRO010000085.1:0-24972 GCF_014268985.1 Pseudomonas sp. RW10S2
ACGGCCCCTGCGCTGCGCTCCGGGGTTCCCTCGCGCCGGCGCCTTCCGGGCCTTCGCGGACTCCGACTTGCTGCGCAAGTCTACATCTCGCGACTTCGGCGGGACGCCGAAGGGCGCTGCGCGCCAGGGCCCTCCAGACGCCTCTGCTCGGCCTCCTGAGGTCGCGATGGGTGGCGCCTGGGCTATCGCGCGCTTAGAAGCAAGAGCGGGAGCGGGAGCGGAGCTTGTTTGAAACATTTGCTTTCATTTGAGGCTTCAGGTTTCTGATTCTCATTCGTCCTATTAGATGCAGCCTTCAAGGTTGAGATGAAACTCGACCGCAATTTTCCTCAGAAGAACGACTGATGGCCCGACAAACTAAAAAATCCAAGTCCAAGCTGTGGTTCCTGGTCCACAGCTGGCTTGCCCTGCCGATCTGGTTCTTTGTCCTGATCGTCTGTTTCACCGGCATGCTCGCGGTGGTCAGCCAGGAGATCGCCTGGCTGGCGAACCCCGACGTGCGTGCCAGCCAACCGGACGACAACGCCGAGCGGCTGAGCTTCCAGCAGGTCTTGAGTGCGTTGAACAAGGCCGAACCGGACATGGCGGTGCGCTTCATCAGCCAGCCGGACGGCTCGCACTTCGCCCTCGAGGCCGCAGTCACCTATCCCGACGGCACGTCGCCGACGCTCTACGTCAACCCCTATACCGGCGCCATCCAGGGCAAGACCCCCGACTTCAACTTCCAGGCCTTTACCCGCGCCCTGCACGGCTGGTGGCTGGTGCCGTTCACCAACGGCTATAGCTGGGGCTGGTACCTGGTGTCGTTGCTCGGCCTGCCAATGCTCGCATCGCTGGTCACAGGGCTTGTGGTGTACAAGAAATTCTGGCGCGGGTTCTTTAAGCCAGTGCGCACTCAGCATGGCTCGCGGATCTTCTGGGGCGACCTGCACCGCCTGGCCGGGGTGTGGTCGATCTGGTTCATCGCGGTGATTTCGATCACCGGTACCTGGTTCCTGATCCAGGCCATTCTCGGCGACAACCACGTCACCATTTCCACCGAGCCGATCGTGCCGGTCATCGCCCGCGAACAAGTGCCACAGAGCCCGGACGGCAATCCGGTGCCGCGCATCGACCTGGACGAGGCCGCCCGCATCGCCCAGGAGGCCATCCCGGGCCTGGACATCAGTTTCATCACCCTGCCGGCCACCGCCTACAGCCATATCAGCATGGGCGGACGAGGCTGGTATCCGCTGATGTTCCAGACCGCCGAGGTCAACCCGTACACCCGCAACGTCGACAGCCAGTTCCTGCTCGGCGATCGCTCGACCCTGGAGTTCGTCACCGAATCCATGCGCCCGCTGCACACCGGCGACTTCGGTGGCCTGCCGATCAAGCTGATCTGGTTCTTCTTCGGCCTGGTGCTCACCCTGATGGTGCTCAGTGGCCTGCTGATCTGGACCAAGCGCACCGCCCAGGCCACCGCCGCGGCGCTCAAGCGCAGCGAGCGCCCGGCGCGCGTGCGCAGGCATGAAGACACCCCCGTGGAGGCCCAGCCATGAGCCAGACCCAGACTCAAACCCTGCCGCCCAGCGGCCTGAAGCAGTGGTGGTTGAAATGGCGCTTCCACTTCAACATCCTGCTGATCCTCATCCCGCTGGGCTTCATGCCCAAATACTTCGCCGATGCCAGCCTGTTCCGCGGCGACAGCGGCCTGGGCGCCAACGTGGTCAAGGATATCCAGGTCGACCGCTGGCGCCTTGACCTCGCCGAGTTGCGTGACGAAGCGCCACGCGCCGACGGCCCGGCCGGGCACTTCAAGGTGTTCAACGCCGCGCTCTGCCAAACCTGCACCGAAGGCGCCAAGGCCATCTACCTGCGCATCGGCAAGCCGCGCAACCTGCGCGCCGCAGGCTCGATCTTCTTCGGCTCGCCCTACCGCATGAGCACCTCGCTGCCGATCCCGCCGCGCACCCGTCCCGACGCCGAGATCTGGATCACCATCGAAGGCTGGGACGGCAGCATGCACCAGGCATCCGTACCGCTGGCCAAGGCATCGCCGGCCACTGTCGCCTGGCTCGAGAAACAAGGAGGCAAATGATGAAACACCTGTTGCGCAGGCTTGCCCTGCCCCTGCTGACCTTCACCGCCCTGCCGGCATTGGCGCACAACCCGATGTGCGACTGCGTACCGGTGGCGGGCGATCAGATCAAGTGCACCGGCGGCTTCTCCGACGGTAGCGGCGCGCCGGGCGTGACGCTGGATGTGATCGGCTACGACGAGCAAGTGCTGGTCGGCGGCAAGCTTGGCGACGACTCGACCCTCACCTTCAAGCGCCCCGACGGCGAGTTCTACGTGCTGTTCGACGCCGGCCCCGGCCACGTGGTGGAAGTCGACCATGCCGATATAGGCTCGCCATGAGCCGCGCCCAAGTCATCCGCCCAGCCGGCGCCGGGCACGAAACCCTCTATGTGCTGCTGGCCGCCGTGCTGATCGCCGCCCTCGCCGCGACCGTGGTCGGGCTGCGTGGTGAACGGGTCGACGAACAGCCTATCGCCAGCCACCAGATCGACGCTCGCCGCGACCTCAACGCCGCCGAACAGGGCGTCTACACCGACCTGCACGTGGCCACCGAGGAAATCCTCGCCCTGCGCCAGGAAAACGGCCAGGCGCCCGCGGTGCAGGCACTGGCCGATGATGCGCTGCCGCCCTTCGTCGACGACACCAGCAGCGCCAGCCGGGGCCGCCATCAGTGGCAGTGGCTGGCCAGTGGCGCCTACCTGGGCTCGAGCCAGGACGCCGACGTTGCCGGCAGCTTCCTGTTGATCCTGCCGCAGGCCGACACCGCACCGGCCCAGGTGTGGCTGCGCCGCGACCGCAGCACCCGGGCCCCCGACGATCTTGGCCAGGCCGCGCTGATCGCCGCCGGCTGGCAGGAAATCGTCAGCCACTACGACGCCGGGGTCACCCGCGAACACCGTCACTGAACCCAAGGACCGCGCCATGCTCCGCTCCGCCCTCGCCTTTCTCCTGGCCTGCCTGCTCCCGGCATTGGCCCTGGCCGACAGCGGCAAACCGCTGCGCATCGGCATCACCCTGCACCCCTACTACAGCTACGTGAGCAATATCGTCGGCGACAAGGCCGAAGTGGTGCCGCTGATTCCGGCAGGCTTCAACCCGCATGCCTACGAGCCGCGCGCCGAAGACATCAAGCGCATCGGCACCCTGGACGTGATCGTGCTCAACGGCATCGGCCACGACGACTTCGCCGATCGCATGATCGCCGCCAGCGAAAAGCCCGCCATCAAGACCATCGAGTCCAACCAGAACGTCCCGCTGCTGGCCGCCACCGGCATCGCCGCGCGCGGCGCCGGCAAGGTGGTCAACCCGCACACCTTCCTGTCGATCAGCGCCAGCATCGCCCAGGTCAACAACATTGCCCGCGAGCTGGGCAAGCTCGACCCGGACAACGCCAAGTTCTACACCCAGAACGCCCGCGCCTATGCCAAGCGCCTGCGCGCGCTGCGCGCCGAAGCCCTGGCCAAGGTCACCGAGGCACCGGGCGCGGAGTTTCGCGTAGCGACCATCCACGCCGCCTACGACTACCTGGTGCGTGACTTCGGCCTGGAGGTTACCGCCGTGGTCGAACCGGCTCACGGCATCGAGCCGAGCCCTGCGCAACTGAAGAAGACCATCGACCAGCTCAAGGCCCTGGATGTGAAGGTGATCTTCTCGGAGATGGACTTCCCGTCCGCCTACGTCGAAACCATCGAGCGCGAGTCCGGGGTAAAGATCTATCCGCTGACCCACATCTCCTACGGCGAATACGCCGCCGACAAGTACGAGGTGGAGATGAAGCGCAACCTCGAGACCGTGGTCAAGGCCATCCAGGAGAACCGCGCATGACCGCCGCGGCCAACCTGGTCAGCGCCCAAGGCCCGCGCATCGACTTCGCCGGCATCGACCTCACCCTTGGGCGCACGCGCATCCTCGAGCAGGTGAGCTTCAGCGTTGCCGCCGGCAGCGTGCATGCCATCGTCGGCCCCAACGGTGGCGGCAAGAGCTCGCTGATCAAGACCCTGCTCGGGCAGATGCCGCACCAGGGCCAGTTGACCCTGCACTGGCCCACCGAACGCGAGGTGATCGGCTATGTGCCCCAGGCGCTGGAGTTCGACCGTGGCCTGCCGATGACCGTCGACGACTTCATGGCCGCCATGTGCCAGCAGCGCCCGGCGTTCCTCGGCCTGTCGCGCCGTGTGCGACCCGACATCGACGCCGCCCTGGCCAAGGTCGGCATGCTCGACAAGCGCAAGCGGCGCATGGGCGCGTTGTCCGGTGGCGAGCGCCAGCGCGTGCTGCTGGCCCAGGGGCTGATCCCCGAGCCGCAACTGCTGGTGCTGGACGAACCCATGTCGGCGCTGGATGAAGCCGGTATCCAGGTGTTCGAGCAACTGCTGCACGGCTGGCGCCAGGCCGGCACCACGGTGCTGTGGATCGAGCACGACCTTGAAGCGGTACTGCGCCTAGCCGACCGCGTCACCGGGCTGAGCCGCAAGCTGCTGTTCGACGCCCCGCCCGCACAGGCCCTGACCCCGGAGCGCCTGCTCGGGCTGTTCTCCGTCCACCCGCGCAGCGAGAGCCTTGCCTGATGAGTTATGAAGCTTTCCGCCAACTGGTCCAGCAATGGGCCACCGCTGGCTACCTGCCCGAGGCCCTGGCCTATGGGTTCGTGATCAACGCCCTGATCGCCGGCCTGATGATCGGCCCGGTGCTGGGCGGGCTCGGCACCCTGGTGGTGGTCAAGCGCTTTGCGTTCTTCTCCGAGGCTGTCGGCCACGCCGCACTCACGGGCGTGGCCATCGGTATCCTGCTCGGCGAGCCGTACACCGGGCCCTACGGCAGCTTGTTCGGCTACTGCCTGCTGTTCGGCATCCTGCTGAATTTCCTGCGCAACCGCACGGGCCTTTCGCCGGACACCCTGATCGGCGTGTTCCTCTCCGTCTCGCTGGCCCTGGGTGCCAGCCTGCTGCTGATGCTGGCGGGCAAGATCAACGTGCACATTCTCGAGAACGTGCTGTTCGGCTCGGTGCTTACCGTCAGCCCTCACGACCTGCTGGTGCTCGGCATCGTTGCCGTGCTGGTGCTGGCCTTGGCCCTGCCGCTGTACAACCGCATCATCCTCGCCAGCTTCAACCCGCAACTGGCGGCCGTGCGCGGCGTGGCGGTGAAGACCCTCGACTACCTGTTCGTGGTGCTGGTGACCCTGGTGACCGTGGCCTCGGTGAAGGTGATCGGCGCCATCCTGGTCGGTGCGCTGCTGGTGATCCCCGCTGCCGCCGCGCGCCTGGTCAGCCAGTCGCTCAAGGGCTTCTTCTTCGCCTCGGTGCTGATCGCCACCCTCAGCACCCTGCTCGGCATCCTGCTGCCGATCGTCTTCGACCTGCCCGTGCCCTCCGGCGCTGCAATCATCCTGGTAGCCGGTATGTGCTTCGCCCTCGCGGCCCTCGCCCGCGCCCTCGTCCCACGCCTGCAAGGAAACCCGGCATGAACCTCACGCTCAAACGCCTCACCCTGGCCCTGGTCCTGGCCGGCGCGCCCACCATGGTGCTGGCCGCACAGCCCGCCAGCAGCGCCGCAGCCACGCAAGTGCTGACCACCCTGCCGGTGACCCACAGCCTCGCTGTCGCGTTGCTCGACGGCACCTCGGTGCAGCTCAAGCGCGCAGCACCGGCCAACCTTCCAGCTAGCCGCCAGCCGTCGTACTTCGAGGGGCGTGGCGGTGCGAGCCTGCACAAAGATGCTCAGCAGGCCACGGCAGTGATCGGCGTGCGCTCGATCTGGCATGACGACCCGCTCTATCCCATGGCGCGGCGCAGCAACATCCGCATCGTCGAAATCGATGCCGCGCGCCCGGTCGATGGCGCCCTGCCCGGCATCGCGGTGGATGGCGACAATGCATTCGCCAGCTATCCCTGGTTGAACCCGATCAACCTCGGGCGCATGGCCGATGTGGTGGCCAACGACCTGGAGCGCTTGTCCCCCGCTGACAAGGACAAGATCCAGGCCAACCTTGCCGGGCTCAAGCGACAGATGCTGGAGCTGACCTCCAGCAGCCAGACGCGCCTGGCCGAGGCCGATAACCTCAGCGTGGTCAGCCTGTCGGAACGTCTGGGCTATCTGGTCAGCGGGTTGAACCTGGATGTGGTGTCACAGGCACTGCCGGCAGATGGCAAGTGGGATGAAGCGGCGCTGAAGGCGCTGGGAGAGACCCTCAAGACGCAGGATGTGGCGTTGGTGCTGCACCATCGTCAGCCTGAGCCGCAGGTGCTCAAGGTGATCGAGGCGGCAGGCGCCAGGTTGGTGGTGGTCGACAGCGATCCGGAGGATACGGTGGCGGGGCTCAGGAATACTGTCGACGCTGTGGTGGCCGTATTGGTCAAAGGATGACGAAACGCCTGTTTCGGCAGATCAGAGCATGGACCGGCGATCGCTTCGTACAAGCCAAGGCCAAGCACTGGCACCAGCTGCTCGGCCCGCAGTGGCATCTTCATGATGGCCGCCGGGCCAGGTTTATGTCCCGAGACGGCGCACACCCAAACTGGCGGCTGTACTCGCGGCTGAACTGTGACGGGCTTTCATAGCCGACCCGATAACAGGCGCTCGACACATCCAGCCCCTCCCCCAACATCAGCCGCCGAGCCTCCTGCAGGCGCAATAGCTTCTGGTACTGCAAGGGGCTCATGGCGGTGACTGCCTTGAAACGGTGATGCAAGGTCGAACTGCCCAGGTTCGCGATCCGCGCCAGTTGCTCGATGCGCAGCGGCTGGGTGTAGTGGTTGTTCAACCAGTCGATGGCCTTGCTCACGCGCCGGGTCTGCGAGTCGCCCATGGCCAACTCGTACAGCCGACGCCCATGCACGCCTCGCAGCAGACGGTAGTGCAGTTCACGCAGTGCCAATGGCGCGAGCATGCCGATATCCCGTGGCGACTCCAGCAACCGCACCAGGCGCAACATGGTTTCCAGCAGCGACACATCGATCTGTTCGAGAAATAACCCGCGCTCGGGCTCATCCGGTACGCCCGCGGGCGGCGCATCGGCAATCACCTGGGCAAGCTCGGTTGGCTCGAAGTCCAGGCGGATGCACAAATAAGGCGCCTGCGCGCTGGCTGTCAGCACCCGACCAGACACCGGTAGCGTCACCGACACCACCAGGTAGTTGAGGGGGTCGTACAGATAACGCTCCTCGCCCAGGCCCACCTCTTTCTGCCCCTGCACGATCAGGCACAGCGCCGGTTTGTGCACGGTATGGATGATGTCTGACGGCGCATCCATTCGAATCACGTGCAGCGGCGCGATGGCAGTTTCGTAAACGCCCGGCGCGGTAAAGCGCTCGGTCAGCGAGCGGACGAGCTCGCCACGGTACAAGGCAGTGGTTTGCAGGAGAAAAGCATCGTTCTGCGCCATTCAAGGGCTCTCGCATGTTGGAATTCGGCGTTGTATCACGGTCTTGGTGTGACGGCAGACCATGGGGGCTACCTGGCGGCGTCGTCAGGGCCAGGCACCCATTGTCCCCCGCGAAAAACCCCTGCGTTAGGTCGAAACTGTCGTCGAGTTGCCTGATCCTTCCGCTCCGGCGCGTGGCACGAGGCTGCGCGGATCACCGACACGAATAGGCAAAGGTCGCGCAGGTTTCGGCACGCATCATGCCGCCCCACAACCTTAGTCTTTTCTCCGTACCCAGCAGCAACGTCTGCCTTCCCAGCAGACGCCTGAACCTTCATGTACAGGAGATACGCAAATGTCCAACATCAACGATAAAGTCGTGCTGATCACCGGCGCCAGCAGCGGCATTGGTGAAGCCGCCGCCAGGCTGATCGCCGCCAAGGGTGCTCACGTGGTACTCGGCGCCCGCCGTATCGATCGCCTGCAACAGCTGGTGAGTGAAATCTGCGCCGAAGGCGGCTCGGCAAGTGCCCGCGCACTGGACGTGACCGACCTCGATTCCATGCAAGCCTTTGTCGAGTTTGCCAAGGCACAGTACGGCAAGGTCGATGTGATCATCAACAACGCAGGGGTAATGCCGCTGTCGCCACTGAGCTCGCTGAAAGTCGAGGAATGGAACCGGATGCTCGACGTCAACGTGCGCGGAGTGCTGCACGGCATCGCCGCGGTGCTCCCAGGCATGGAGGCGCAAGGACATGGTCAGGTCATCAACATCTCGTCGATCGGCGGGCTTTCGGTCTCCCCCACCGCTGCTGTGTATTGCGCGACCAAGTACGCCGTTCGGGCGATCTCCGATGGCCTTCGCCAGGAAACCGACAAGATCAGGGTGACGGTGGTGTGTCCTGGGGTGGTGGAATCGGAGCTGGCCGACACGATCACCGACGACACGGCCCGCGAGGCCATGAGAACATTCCGACGCGTGGCGCTGGAGGCCGACGCGATTGCCCGGGCGCTGGTCTATGCCATCGAGCAGCCGGATGATGTGGATGTCAGCGAGCTTGTGGTGCGACCGACTGCCAGTCCTTATTGAGCACTCCTGGGCGTCGGCTTCATGCTCGCGAGAAATGCGCTGGTGTCCCGATCGGAGCGCAGGCAGACCACCCGACAACCCACCGGCGCGCTCGCCGCAAGTTGCTCCATCTTCGTTCGAGCCGAGCGTTTGGTCTGCCACATGAACCTGAAGAACGCCGGCAAGTTGGCCAGCCGCTCCGGGCAGTTGTGCGGCAGGTCCGGACGGGACTGTCCGCGATAACGCAGCGCTCTGGTCAGCACCCGCCAGAATCGCAGCGTCGCCGACCGGTCGATCCAGATCAGAAGATCGGCGCGAGCCAGTCGATTGCTCCAGGTGGTTGAATGGCCGCCTTCGAAAATCCAGCGATCGCGCGCCTCCACTTCATGGCACAAGCGTGTCTTCTCGTCCCTGCTGCGCTCGACCCAGCCGGGCTGCCAGTGGATGGTGTCGATATGCACCACCGGCAGCCCCGTGTATTCGCCTAACTTGCGCGCCAATGTGCTCTTCCCGGCGCCGGGTTGGCCGACAATCATGATCCGCTGCATCGGAGCTCCTTTTCGCCATGCAGGTTGAATAGGGCGCGCGATTCTACGGAAATGTCCAGCAGCGTCAACCCAAGGAACGGGCGAGCCATTCACGGCGTGTCATCTCCCATATCTCCACCTCAAACGGCCCGGAGACAAAATGCCCGTCGCGCGTGTCCACCAGGCGCATCCCTTCATGCTCAGAGACTTTTCGAGAGGCGTGATTGGCAACGGCCTTGGGCACCTGCATGACAGGGCGAGACAAGGTCTCGAACCAATAGGCATTGACCACCCGGCAGGCTTCACGCATGTAGCCTTGCCCCCACCACTGCGGCGCAAGCCAGAAACCCCGGTTGTTCCCGGGTTCGTCGTACAGGCTGATGCTGCCGATGATGCGCGGGTCTTCACCGCGCAGGCGGATCATCCAATGCCATTCACGGCCCGCGGCCATGGCTGGCAGGGAGATATCACGCACGTAGACCAACGCGCCGTCTTCCGGGTACGGCCATGGCACGCGGCGATCGAGATAACGGACCACCTCCCACTGCGGAAACAACTGCTGGATCGCAGGCGCGTCTTCCAATTGCAGAGGGGTGAGAACAAGGCGTTCTGTATACAGCGTCTTAAGGCAATCCATGGCATTCGCTCCTGAGTACCCTTGTGCAGGGCACTTGATGGTCGGCGATTGCCCCGGCTGTGTCGAGCGCTCGGGCCAACGGGGGCGCTGGGCCGATCTGCCCGTCTCAGATGACGCGCCCCGACAGGGCATTGACCCCCTCCAGCGTCGCAAAGGAAATATCCAACTCGCGAAATTGGTGCGACAGCGCGGATTGTGTCAGGTGCAGGCGTTCGGCGGCGTCGTGCAGGCTGTCCATTTCCCGCAGGGCGTCGATGGTGCGCAGGTGTCTCAAGTCGATCATGGGCAGAACTTCAACCCTGTGCAAAATAGCGAAACCTGAACCGCTCAAACGGCCGCGAGGTTGCAGTATTGTCCCTTGAAATACAGCAACGGCTGCGTCGCCCCGGCCTCTTGCAGGTTCAGCGCTTTCACTTCCCCAATCACGATCAGGTGATCGCCTGCGGCATGTTCGGCGTGGATTTCGCAATCGAGCCAGTGCAGGCTGCCGACGATGAGTGGATTCCCCAGAGGCGAAGACTGCCATTCGACGCCGTGCCACTTGTCGGTGCCACGGCGCGCGAACTGGTTGGAAATACCGACCTGCTCATCTGAAAGGATGTTGACTGCAAAACGACCGGCCTGACGAATCCTCGGGTAGCTGGCCGAGTTCGACATCACGCTGAACGACACCAGGGGCGGGCTCATCGACACGCTGTAGAACGACTGGCAGGTAAAGCCGATCGGCTCGTCATCGATGAACGAAGTCACCACCGTGATACCGGAGGCGTAATGCCCGAGCGCTTCGCGAAAACGCAGAGGCTCGATGGCGGTTCCAAGCTGCGACATGACAGACAGACCCTAGTTCGACAGTTCTTGCCGAACGATATCCGCACCTGCGACCAACGCCTTGAGCTTGCCACTCGCGACGCGACGTGGCAGTGGCGCCATGCCGCAGTTGGTGCACGGATAAAGCTTGTCGGCATCGACGAACTGCAGGGCCTTGCGCAGGGTATTGGCGACTTCTTCCGGAGTCTCGATGGCGTGATTGGCCACATCGATGGCGCCGACCATCACTTTCTTGCCGCGGATGAGCTCGATCAGATCCATGGGCACGTGGGAGTTGTGGCATTCGAGCGAGACGATATCGATAGAGGATTTCTGCAGCTTTGGGAACGCCTCTTCATACTGGCGCCACTCCGACCCCAGCGTCTTTTTCCAGTCGGTGTTGGCCTTGATGCCATAGCCGTAGCAGATGTGCACCGCCGTTTCACACTTGAGGCCTTCGATGGCCCGTTCCAGGGTGGCGACGCCCCAATCGTTCACCTCATCGAAGAAGACGTTGAATGCAGGCTCGTCGAACTGAATGATATCGACACCCGCCGCCTCCAGCTCCCGGGCTTCCTGATTGAGGATCTTGGCAAATTCCCACGCCAGCTTTTCGCGGCTCTTGTAGTGGGCGTCGTACAGCGTATCGATCATCGTCATGGGCCCCGGCAGCGCCCACTTGATGGGTTGACGGGTTTGCTGGCGCAAGAACCTGGCGTCGTCGACGAACACAGGCTTGCGACGCTCGACTGCACCCACCACCGTCGGGACGCTCGCATCGTAGCGATCACGGATCCGCACGGTTTCGCGCTTCTCGAAATCAACGCCGCTGAGGTGCTCGATAAAGGTGGTGACGAAGTGCTGGCGGGTTTGCTCGCCGTCGCTGACGATGTCGATACCGGCCTGCTGCTGTTCGTGCAACGCCAGACGCAGTGCATCCTGCTTGCCCTCGACAAGCCCTTCGTCCTGCAGTTTCCAGGGCGACCAGAGGGTCTCGGGCTGCGCCAGCCAGGAAGGCTTGGGCAAGCTGCCGGCGGTTGAGGTAGGGAGCAGTTTTTTCATGATGGAAGCCTTGTGAATTCTATAAGTCAGATTGCGTACTGAGCAGACCACTGCTCGAGAACCGCCCGATAGGGTTTGATGAAGTGCTCCTCGGCAAACCGCCCTTGTTCGATCGCCAGGCGGCTGCGTTCCTCGCGGTCATAAACGATTCGGGTCAACGAATAATCCTGGTGCTTGAGGCTTGGCTGATAGGATTGCCCTGCCGCAGAGTTCGCGTTGTAGATTTCCGGCCGGTAGATCTTCTGGAAGGTGTCCATCGTGCTGATGGTGCTGATGAGCTCGAGATTGGTGTAGTCGGCAAGCAGGTCGCCCGTAAAGTAGAACGCCAAGGGCGCGACGCTGTTCGCGGGCATGAAATAACGCACCTTCAAGCCCATCTTGCTGAAGTACTCATCCGTCAACGAGTATTCATCCTGACGGTATTCGAACCCCAGTACCGGGTGCTGGTTTTCCGTGCGGTGGTAGGTCCTGCTGCTGGAGACGCTCAGGCAGATGACCGGCAACTTGCTGAAGTTGGCCTTGTAGGCCTGCGAATTCAGGAAGCACTTGAACAGCTTGCCATGCAGGTCGCCGAAATCATCCGGGGTGCCGAAGCCAGGCTTGCCCTTGTTGTGCTCCAGCAGCAGCACGCTGAAGTCGTAATCACGCACGTAGGAAGAAAAATTGTTCCCTACGATCCCGGCGATGCGCTCGTTGGTTTTCTGATCGACGATGTTGGTTTTCAGGATCTCGATCAACGGGAGCGCATCGGCAGTGCTGTCAGCCCCCAGGTCCATCTCGACGGAAATGATTTCGAGCTCGACCTTGTAACGGTCACCTTCAGGGTTGTCCCAATGGGCCAGGGCATTGAAGCGGTTGTCGATCATCCGCAAGGTATTGCGCAGGTTTTCCTGGCGCTGCTCGCCCCTCGCCAGGTTGGCGAAGTTGGTGGTGATGCGGGTGTTGTCCGAGGGCTGGTAGTGCTCATCGAAACAAATCCGCTTGATCGCGAATGTGAAGTCTCTGGCCATGGTGATCTGAATCCTGATTCCTGAGGTAAACCTGGAACGCCTCGCGCAGCTAAGGTGCCTGCCGATACGGATGTCCGGTTCCGAGTGGGGGAATTGTCGAGATCAGCCACTCATGAAGCAAACTCATTTTTTTTGTATTCAACCTTAGTTATTTTCATGATCGCTCTTGCGCCTGGGTTGGGTGCAATCCAGAAGCTAGAGCCTTCCATCGATCACACTGATGATTACTATCGAACGGCCTGCCTATGGGCCTTGCAAAACCGACTCCTATAATCGCCCTCCTATTTTCCCGCCTCCTGCGCCTGCTCCAGGCGACAACACTTGGAATCCGTACCATGCCAAGCGTCAATCAGGCCCCCGATGGCCTTCTTGAACATAACCAACAGAGCGTCAAACAGCAGTGGCTGGCGATTCTCTCGGTTGCCGTGGGCGCCTTCGCCCTGGTCACCAGTGAATTCCTGCCGGTGGGCGTGCTCAACGATGTGGCCAGCGACCTGGGCATCAGTGCCGGCCAGGCCGGCCTGATGGTCACCCTGCCCGGGATCATGGCCGCCCTCGCCGCCCCGCTGCTGTCGGTAGGCATCGGCGCCATGGACCGCCGCTACCTGCTGATCGGCCTGACGCTGATCATGATCATCGCCAACTCGGTGGTGGCCTATGCCAGCGATTTCAGCCTGTTGCTATTCGGCCGCGTGCTGCTGGGTATCAGCATCGGTGGCTTCTGGGCCACGGCCATTGCCCTGAGCGGGCGCCTGGCGCCCAAGGGGGTGGGCGTGGCGCAGGCGACCTCGATCATCATGGTCGGGGTCACCCTGGCCACGGTGCTGGGGGTGCCGGTCGGCACCTGGCTCAGCGGCCTGATGGGCTGGCGCATGACCTTCCTGGTGACCGCCCTGCTGGGTGTGCCGGTGCTGCTCGCGCAGGTCTTCCTGCTGCCGCGGCTCAATCCGGACAAGGCCATCCGCATCAGTGACCTGCCGGCGCTGTTCATCAATCCGCTGGCGCGGGTCGGCCTGATCGCGGTGTTGCTGATTGGCCTGGCGCACTTTGCCGCGTACACCTACGTCGCACCGTTCTTCAAGCAAAGCTCCGGCTTCGATGGGGCAACCATCGGCTCGCTGCTGCTGCTCTACGGTGTAGCAGGCGTCATCGGCAACCTGTTCGCCGGCTTCGCCGCCAACCGCAGCGTGCGCTACACCCTGCTGCTGGTGGCCTTGCTGATCGGCGTCAGCACCGCGCTGTTCCCCTACTTCGCCACCGGCATGACCGGGGCGGTGATGCTGATCGCGCTGTGGGGCTTTGCCTTCGGTGCCTTCCCGGCCTGTGCCAGCATCTGGATGTTCGTGGTCGCGCCCAAGGATGTCGAACGCGGCATGCCGCTGTTCGTGGCCATGTTCCAGGTGATCATTGCACTGGGCTCGTTCTTCGGCGGGCGGATCGTCGACCAGATGGGCAGCTCGGTGCTGCTGAGCCTGGCCACGGCGTTGGTCGGCTGCGGATTCGTCACCGTGCTGGTGCTGGGGCGTAATGTCAGCAACAGCCTGGCGGCCCAGCCTGCCTGACCTCTGCAGGGGCCGCCTGGCGGCCCCTGTACCTTGCGTCGATCAGCGCGCCATGCAGCGCTGGTAGCGCTCATCCACCCTCCCCGCAAACCACGCCGTGGTCAGCTTGCGGGTGATCTTCGGGCTCTTGAGCACGATCCCTGGCAGCACCGCACGTGGCAGTGGCTTGCCCGCCTTGGCATCGGCGAGTGCGAATACGCCGCGGTACAAGGCGCTGTCCTCGAGCGCCAGGCTGTTCTCCAATTCCAACTGACTGCGAATCTGTGGATTGCGCAGCCCAAGCTTCACCCCAAGGCTGCGCGCCGCGCGCTCGGTGGTGCCTGGCAGGATCGAGCCCGGTGCGATCAGGTCGCCGTCCAACGCCAATTCCGCCCCCGTCACACTGTTCAGCGCTGCCTGGAAAGCCGCGTTGCGGCTGGCGTACCAACCTGCGTTGAAATCGGCGAAGCGGTACAGCGGCCGCTCATAGTGGGCGGGATACCCCAACAAGTGGGCGATGCCGAAGTACAGGCCGCCGCGACGGCTGAAGACCTCCTGGCGAATCGTGCCCTGGCGCTGGTAGGGGTAGTCCTTGGCATGGCGTTCGGCAAAGTCGATGCTGACCTGCATCGGCCCGCCGGTACGCACCGGGTTGAGCCCGCCGAGCAGCTTGTCGCCCAGCGGCAGGCCGGCGATGAAATCGTCGAACAGCGCACTGAGTTGCCGCTCGCTGCGCACCGCCAGCAGGCGCTGCTGATAGCTCTGGCCGTTGGCCGAAGGGGTGGCCAGGGCGCCATCGACCAGCAGCCTGGGGATGTGCAGACGCGCGGCGCGGCGGTCGATTTCCTCGCGGGCGATACGGCCCAGGTTGGGCACCTGGGGGTCGGCGGTGAAGGTGGACTCCTGCTCGGTCACCGCCAGCACCGCACACAGGTTGCTGCGGCTGGGCGCGATGCGCTGGGCGGTGAACGCGACCTGGATGTCCTCGGCCCAGCCCCGGCGGTCCTTGACCGAGGCAGGCAGCAGGCGCATGAGCTGGGCGCGGACCTGGGCAGGGTCGACTTCAGGCGCTTCCTCGCGGCGCCCGGCACAGCCTTGCAGCAGGGCCAGCAGCATCAGCCCAGCGCCCAGCAGCCGCAGGTTCAGGACAGGTCACCGACGATGTAGGTCTTGCTGATATGGCGGAACAACGGGTGGCTGGCACTGCCCAGTAATTCGAACAGCACCATCTCGCGGGTCACGATCTGCGCCCCGGCGTCGCGCATACGCGCCAGGCCTGCCGCCTTGCTTGCCGGGGTGCGGCTGTCACAGACGTCCTCGACCACGAACACCTGCTTGCCCAGGCCCAGCAGGCCAAGCACGGTCTGCAGCACGCAGACGTGGGTTTCCATGCCACAGACGATCACCTGCTCACGCGCCAGCAGACTGGCCGGCAGGCACTCGGCAGCCACGCAGGAAAAGTGCAGTTTCTCGACGATTTCGGCCCCTGCCGCCGCGGCCTTGAGTTCGGCCAGGGTCGGGCCCAGGCCCTTGGGGTACTGCTCGGAAATCACCGTGGGCAGTTCGAGTTCGGCGGTGGCGGCCAGCAGCCCGCGGGCCCGCGCGCGGGTGCCCTCGGGATCGCTCATGGCGCCAATGAGGCGCTCCTGGATATCGACGACCAGCAGCGTGGCCTGGCGGGGATCGATCAGCATGGGGACAACCCTTGTCCTGTGGGAAAGCCCCCAGCCTCCCCCAGGCAAAGGCCTACGTCAATCATGCCGAAAGTCGATGAGGTTCCAGAGAGGCGGCCAGCAGGCTCAGCACCCGGTCTTCGTGCTCATGGATGAAGAAGTGCCCGCCGGGGAAGACCTCCAGCGAGAAATCGCCCAGGCTTTCGCGACGCCAGGCCAGCAGTTGCTCTTCGCTGGCGCGGTCGGCCTCGCCGCCCAAAACATGTAGCGGGCAGTGCAACGGCGCGCGTTGGCGATAGTCGTAGCGGCCGCACATGAGGAAATCGGCGCGCAGAATCGGCAAGGTCAGGCTCATGAGTTCCTCGTTGGCCAGGACCTCCTCGGGGGTCCCTTGCAACTGGCGCAACTCGTCGATCAGCTCGGCATTGGTCTTGGGTTCGCGCCAGCCCTTGCCGTCGTAGTCCTCACGTCGGGTCGGTGCCGCCGTGCCGCAGGCGAACAGTGCGACCGGCGCCTTGCAACCCAGGGCTTGCAGCTCGTGGGCCAGCTCGAAGGCGAGCAGCGCACCCAGGCTATGGCCGAGCAGCGCATAGGGCGTGCTCGCCGCCAGGCGCTGCTCGCTGGCCAGTTGCCGGGCCAGTGCCTGCATGTCGGTTTGCAGGGGTTCGCCCAGGCGAGCACCGCGCCCCGGCAGCTCCACCGGGCGCACCTGCAACCAGGCCGGCAGCTTGCGCCGCCAGCGGCTGTAGACCATGGCACTGGCGCCCGAGTAAGGCAGGCATAGCAGGTTGAGTGCCGTCACGCCTTACTGCACCGCAGCTTCGGCCATCTTCTGGCGCAGGCTCAGGGGGCGCATGTCGGTCCACACTTCATCGATGTAGGCCAGGCAGTCTTTCTTCAGACCGCTCTTGCCTGCGGCGCGCCAGCCGTTGGGGATCGCCTTGTAGTCGGGCCAGATCGAGTACTGTTCCTCGTGATTGATCACTACCTGGAACACGATGTCGTCGCGGTCGAAAACGGAAGTCATTGCCTGTCTCCTTGGGGTGATGATGGCCCGGTCCGTCTGGACGCAGGGCAGCTCTCAGGAAAACGAAGGAAGACGGGGGAAAATTACGCTTTTTTCACGGCTCGACCTGCAAGGGCGTCGAGCGGCGGACAGCGCTTGCGGGCCATTGCGGCCCGCAGCGCGGTATTGCGCGGTGATGCTGCTACGGCATTACCGGCGGCACGTACTGCAAGGTGGTGCCCAGCGCCCAGAGCAGCACCAGCACCAGGGGCACGTGCACTAGCAGTTGCACGAAGGAGAAGCCGATCAGGTCCCGTGCCTTCAGGCCCAGCACGCCCAGCAACGGCAGCATGTAGAAGGGGTTGATCAGGTTCGGCAGCGCTTCGGCGGCGTTGTAGATCTGCACCGCCCAGCCCAGGTGGTACTGCAGATCGTTGGCCACCAGCATCACATAGGGCGCTTCGATGATCCATTTGCCGCCGCCAGATGGAATGAAGAAGCCCAGCACCGCCGAATACACGCCCATCAGCAAGGCATAGGTGTCATGGGTGGCGATCTGGGTGAAGAACACCGAGATGTGGTGCGCCAGGGTCTGTGCGTCGGCGCCCTTGACCTGGGTGAGGATGGCGGCGATCGAGCCGTACAGCGGGAACTGGATCAACACGCCGGTAGTGGTCGGCACCGCACGGGCCACGGCGTCGAGGAAGCTGCGTGGACGCCAGTGGAGCAAGGCACCCAGCATGATGAACAGCAGGTTGTAGGTGTTCAGCCCGGAGATCGCGGTGATCGCAGGCTTGGTGGCGAACTCCTGGTACAGCCAGCCGGCCGCCAGGGCCACCAGCAGCAGGATCAGGATCGGGCTGTGCTCCAGCCACTCGCCGGGGCGGGTGCGCTGCGGCGCAGGTGGGGCGGTGAAGGTCGGATCGACACCGCAGTCCTGGGCGCTGCGCGCACTGTTCGGACCGGGCGCGGTGGCATAGGCGACGACCAGCGAGACGATCACCAGCGCGGCCAGCATCACCCCGGACTGCCAGAGAAAAATGGTCTCGGTGAACGGAATGACGCCGGTGATCGACAGGATCGACGGCGGCAGGCTGCCCGGGTTGGCCTGCAACTGTGCGGCCGAGGACGACAGGCCCAGCGCCCATACCGCGCCCAGGCCCAGGTAGGCGGCGGCACCGGCGGCGCGGTAGTCCATCTTCAGGTCTGTGCGACGGGCCAGGGCACGCACCAACAGGCCGCCGAACACCAGCGACAGGCCCCAGTTGAGCAAGGAGGCGAGCATCGAGATCAGCGCCACCCAGCACACGGCGGAGCGGCCGTTCTTGGGCAGGCGCGCGAGGCGGTCGATCAGGCGTGCAGCGGGCGGGGAGCTGGCGACCACATAGCCGCCAATGACCACGAAGGCCATCTGCATGGTGAACGGGATCAGGCTCCAGAAGCCGTCACCAAAGGCCTTGGCGGTGTCGGTGGGCTTGGCACCCATGGCCAGGGCCCCCAGGCACACCAGCATCACGGCCAGGGCGGCGAACACCCAGGAGTCGGGGAACCAGCGCTCGGCCCAGTTGGAGCAGCGCAGGGCAAAGCGGGCGGAGCGGCTGTCTTGGATTTCAGCGGCCACGAGTGTTTTCCTTTTTTGGTCTTATTGGTGGATGTTGCTTGTCGATCAACGCAAAACCCCTGTGGGCGCGGGGCTTGTTGTAGGAGCGGGCTTGCCCGCGAATGCGCCGGTACATTCACCGACGTATTCACGGGCTTGCCCGCCCCCACAACGAGTCCGCCCTCACAGGGGGGAGGTAAAGCAGTAGCGCTAGAACGTCATCTCTTTCACATCGTCCGGCACGATCAGCTTGCCGGCGGTTTTCTCGACGATCTCCTGGACGCTCACCCCAGGCGCGGTCTCGCGCAGGATGAAGGCACCGTTCTCGATCTCGAGGTAGGCAAGGTCGGTGAGCACCTTGCGGATGCAGCCAGCACCCGTCAGCGGCAGGCTGCAGCGCGGCAGGAGCTTGGACTCACCGTCCTTGGAGGCGTGGGTCATGGTGACGATGATGTTCTCGGCGCCGGCCACCAGGTCCATGGCCCCGCCCATGCCCTTGACCAGCTTGCCGGGGATCATCCAGGAGGCGATGTTGCCCTCCACGTCCACCTCGAAGGCGCCCAGCACGGTGAGGTCGACATGGCCGCCGCGGATCATGGCGAAGGATTGCGCCGAGTCGAAGATCGACGCGCCACGGCGGGCGGTCACGGTTTGCTTGCCGGCGTTGATCATGTCGGGGTCGAGGGTGCTTTCGGTGGGGAACTCGCCCATACCGAGCAGGCCGTTCTCCGACTGCAGCATCACGTCCATGTCGGCGGGCACGTAGTTGGCCACCAGGGTGGGGATGCCGATGCCGAGGTTGACGTAGTAGCCGTCCTTCAGCTCACGGGCGACACGTTGGGCCATCTGTTCGCGGGTCAGTGCCATGGTCAGGATCTCTTTGTTGTTCTGTGGGCGGCGCTCAGGCCTTGACGGTGCGCTTCTCGATGCGCTTCTCGAAGGTGCCGACGATGACCCGGTCGACGAAGATCCCCGGCGTGTGGATCTCGCTGGGCAGCAGTACGCCCGGCTCGACGATTTCCTCGACCTCGACCACGGTGATCTTGCCGGCGGTGGCGGCCAGCGGATTGAAGTTCTGGGCGGTGTTGCGGTACACCACGTTGCCGTAGTGGTCGGCCTTCCAGCCCTTGACGATGGCGAAGTCGCCGGTGATGGACTCTTCGAGGATGTACTTGCGGCCGTTGAACTCGCGTACCTCTTTGCCTTCGGCGACCGGGGTGCCGTAGCCCGTGGCGGTGTAGAAAGCCGGGATACCGGCGCCGCCGGCACGCATCTTCTCGGCCAGGGTGCCCTGGGGGGTGAGCTCCACTTCCAGCTCGCCGCTGAGCAGCTGGCGCTCGAACTCGGCGTTCTCGCCGACGTAAGAGGCAACCATCTTGCGGATCTGCCGGTCTTCGAGCAGCACGCCCAGGCCGAAGCCGTCGACGCCGCAGTTGTTGGAAACTACCGTCAGGCCCTTGACTCCGCGGCGCTTGATCTCGGCGATCAGGTTCTCGGGGATGCCACACAGGCCGAAGCCGCCGGCCAGTACCGTCATGTCGTCGGTCAGGCCTTCGAGAGCCTGTTCATAGGTTGCTACGCGCTTGTCCAGTCCGGCCATGCTGATCCGCCTTTGTAGTTGTTTGAGCGTGTGGAAGGCATCTTCACCGCTGGCGACTGATTTGTTAATTTTGTTTTCGTCATCGATTGATAACTTTTGCAAAACAACCAGCGGATCCGCCATGAACGTCAAGCAACTGCGCGCCTTCGTCACCGTGGCCAAGTACCAGAGCTTCGCCCAGGCCGGCGAACACCTGCACATTTCGCAACCGGCACTGAGCCTGACCATCAAGGCGCTGGAGGACAACCTCGGCGGCGCCCTGCTCACCCGCACCACCCGCAGCGTCAGCCTCACCGCCGAGGGCGAAGTGCTGCTGCCACTGGCCCGGCGCCTGCTGGCCGACTGGGACGATACCGAGGAAATGCTGCGCCAGCGCTTCACCCTGCAACTGGGGCGGGTGTCGGTGGCGGCGATGCCGGCCTTTGCCGGGAACCTGCTGCCGCAGTCACTGAAGGTGTTTCGCCAGCGCTACCCCAAGGTCAACGTCACCGTGCACGACGTGATCAACGAGCAGGTGCTGGAGCTGGTTCGCCACCGCCGCGTCGAACTGGGCATAGGCTTCGAACCCGAGCGCAGTGATGCCCTACAGTTCCACCCGTTGTACCTGGACCGTTTCGTCGCGGTAGTGCCTGGCGATTCACCCCTGGCGCAGCAGCCCCAGGTGAGCTGGCGCGAACTGCTGACCCAGGACTTCATCGCCCTGCAACGCCCGTCGGCGGTGCGCCTGCTGCTGGAGCAACACCTGGCCGCCGAGCATGGTCGGCTGGCGGTGGCGTTCGAAAGCCATCAGTTGTCCACGGTCGGGCGCATGGTTGCCAATGGTTTAGGCGTCAGTGCCGTACCGGCGCTGTGCATCAACCAGATGCAGGAATTGGGTGCGCGTTGCGTGCCCTTGGTCGAGCCCACCGTCGAGCGGCGCATCGGCGTCATCGCCCTGAGCGACCACAAGTTGTCCACTGCGGCGCAGGCGTTGCTGGATGTGCTGCTGTCACATACGCGTGCGCCGGAGGTGACGCATGGGATTGCGTGAGGGCTGGCAGGTGCTTGCCTGAGGCTTTTCAGCGCCGGTGAGATCGAGCGCCGCCCGCGCGGCGCTCGATCTCATAGGCGCTAAAAATCTTTCGGCAAGCACCTCAGTTACCAACGAGATAATCACGCAACCGCAGCAACATCGCATCACAACCCTGCAGTTGCGCAACGCTGACAAACTCGTCCGGCTTGTGCCCCTGGTCCATGCTGCCCGGCCCGCAGACCACGGTCGGGATCCCCGCCTGGTCGAACAACCCGCCTTCGGTGCCAAAGGCCACGGTGCCGAAATCTTCCGAACCGCTGAGCAGCGCCACCAGGCGCGCCGCTTCGCTGTCTTCGGGCGTTGCCAGCCCCGGGTAGGCGCTGAGTGGCTTGAGGCGGATATCGCTGGCATCACTGACGGCACGCATGCGCGGCAGCAGGTCGGTTTCGGCGTAGGCCTGCAAGCGCTCGGCCACGACCTTGGCTTCAAAGCCCGGCAAGGCACGCACCTCGAAGTCGAACTCGCATTCCTCAGGCACGATGTTCAACGCCCGCCCGCCCTTGATCACGCCGGTCTGGACGGTAGAGAACGGTGGATCGAAGCGCGCGTCATGGTGCTCGGGACGCGCCAGCTCGCCGCCGATCTCGCCCAGCTTGCCGATCAATTGCGCGGCATACTCAATGGCATTGACGCCATAGGGTGCATAAGCCGAGTGGCACGCGGCGCCGTGCACCTGGCAGCGCATAGCCAACTTGCCTTTGTGCCCGAGCACCGGTTTGAGCTCGGTGGGTTCGCCGATCAGGCACAGGCGCGGCTTGTTCGGGCGCTGTTCGAGCGCCTCCAGCATCGAGCGTACACCGAGGCAGCCGACCTCTTCGTCATAGGAGAATGCCAGGTGCACCGGCGTTGTCAGCGGCTGGGCGAGGAACGCCGGCACCGCCGCCAGTACCGAGGCGATGAAGCCCTTCATGTCGGCCGTGCCACGGCCATACAGGCGCCCATCGCGCTCGCTCAGGCGAAACGGCTCGACACTCCAGGCCTGGCCGTCCACCGGCACCACATCGGTATGCCCGGACAACACCACGCCGCCACGATCGGTCGGGCCGATGGTGGCGAACAGGTTGGCCTTGGTGCCCTCCTCGTTGAGGAACAGTTCGCTCTCGACCCCCAGCCCCGCCAGGTAATCGCGGATGAAACCGATCAGTTCGAGGTTGGAGTCGCGACTGACCGTGGCAAAGCCGATCAGGCGCTCCAGCACGGCGCGGCTGGTGAGATCACTCATCGCCCGGTACCCCGTAGCTGGGGGCCGTGGTCGGATTCAGGGCACGGGTGACGTAATCCTGCATCTGTGGGCGATAGGCCTGCCACAGGCGGTCGAGTTCGCCGATCGGATCGTGCTCGGCCCAGTCCACACGCAGGTCCACCAGCGGCCAGGTCAGCTCGCCGGCGATCTTCAAAGCTGCCGAGTGCACGGGGCCCGCCTCGCCACCGGCAGCCAAGGCCGCGTGCATCGCCGCCAGCAAGCGATCGGCCAGGTGCCCGCCCGCCTGCTCGAACGCGTGCACCATCGCCTCGATCACCTGCGGCGAGGCCAGCAGGTTGCCGGCTGCGGCGCATTGCTCACCCGCCACGGCGTTGTGCACGCCCAGCGCCTCCTTGCCGGTGAACAGCGCGACCTGGCCATGGCTGTCGATCACTGTCACCTGGCGGTACTCGCTCCAACCGTTGGCACTGAGCACCCGGTCCAGCGCCGCGGCGGGCGGCAACTGGCCCTGCTCGAGGGCATCGAGGATCTGTGGGCCGAGGGCCGGCAAGGTGATGTTCTGCGTCGCCACCGCCCCGACCCCGGCGCGCACCCACGGGCAGCGGGCACCGACGGCGATGCTGGACGAGCTGATGGCGATGCCGACCTGGCCGGTTTCCTGGCAGCGGCCGATGATGGAGAAGGTCATGGTGCAGCTCCTTTCTGGGTTTACCGGCATTCTCGGCAAGCCCTGGCGGCGGCGAAACGAGCATTTTGCTTGGCACTGGCGAGGAAAAAACTGGGCACCCCAGGTTTGCCGGACAAATCCGCCGGGTTGGCCGCTGCAGCGCTGCCACCCTTCGCCAATTTATCGGCAAGCCCCAGCTAAATACTATTTTCGCGAAATTCCGTGCATCCCTAGTCTGGCCCCAGGCAACGGCGGTCCTCCACAACCGACCTGACAAAAACCGCCTGAACAAGGGCTCGGACATGACACTGAACAATCTCGAAATCGACACCCTCGTGGTCGGCGCCGGCCAGGCCGGCGTGGCCATGAGCGAACACCTGAGCAAACTCGGCGTGCCGCACCTGGTGCTGGAACGCAATCGCATCGCCGAGGCCTGGCGTACCGGGCGCTGGGACTCGCTGGTGGCCAACGGGCCGGTCTGGCACGACCGCTTCCCCGGCCTTGAATTCGACCTCGACGCCGATGCCTTCGCCGGCAAGGACCAGGTCGCCGACTACTTCGAACGCTACGTGCGCAAGTACAACCTGCCGGTGCGTACCGGCATCGAGGTCAAGCGCGTGGTGCGCAACGGCGACCGTCCAGGCTTCACCATCGAAACCAATGAAGGCGTGATCCGCGCTAACCGCGTGGTCGCCGCCACCGGCCCGTTCCAGAAACCGGTGATCCCGGCCATTGCGCCAAAGGACGAGCGCCTGCACCAGATCCACTCCGCCGCCTACTACAACCCGCAGCAGTTGCCTGAAGGCGCGGTGCTGGTGGTCGGCGCCGGGTCTTCCGGGGTGCAGATCGCCGAGGAGCTGATGCGCGCCGGGCGCCAGGTCTACCTCTCGGTCGGCGCCCACGACCGCCCGCCACGTGCCTACCGCAACCGCGACTTCTGCTGGTGGCTGGGCGTGCTGGGTGAGTGGGACGCGGAAATCGCCAAGCCCGGCCGCGAGCACGTGACCATTGCCGTCAGCGGTGCCCGTGGCGGCCATACCGTGGACTTCCGCGCCCTCGCCCACCAAGGCATGACCCTGGTCGGCCTGACCCAGTCGTTCGAAGACGGGGTGGTGCGCTTCCAGGACAACCTGGCCGACAACATCAACCGCGGCGACGAGAACTACCTGGCCCTGCTCGATGCCGCCGATGCCTACATCGAACGAAACGGCCTGGACCTGCCAGAAGAGCCCGAAGCGCGCCAACGCCTGGCCGACCCGGACTGCGTCAGCAACCCGCTGCTGGAACTGGACCTGGCCAAGGCCGGCGTCACCAGCATCATCTGGGCCACCGGCTACGGTGTGGACTTCAGCTGGCTGCAGGTCGACACCTTCGACGCCAACGGCAAACCCCAGCACCAGCGCGGCGTGGCCCGCGAGCCGGGGGTGTACTTCCTCGGCCTGCCCTGGCTGTCGCGCCGCGGCTCGTCGTTCATCTGGGGCGTCTGGCACGACGCCAAGCACGTCGCCGGCCATATCGCCACCCAGCGCACCTACCTGGCCTACCGCGACCGTGACCAGCGCGACGCGGATCAACAGCTACACACCTCGATCAGCAATGTCAGCACCCTCGGAGCCCACTGATGCCTACCCATACCCGCATCCGCATGTTCAACACCAAGGCCACCTACCCCAACCAGACCTTGGACAACGACCTCTGCCAGGCCGTGCGCGCCGGCAACACCATCTATGTACGCGGCCAGGTCGGCACCGATTTCGAAGGCCGGCTGGTCGGTCTGGGCGACCCGCAGGCACAGGCCGAGCAGGCGATGAAAAACGTCAAGCAACTGCTTGAAGAGGCCGGCTCCGACCTGTCGCATATCGTCAAGACCACCACCTACATCACCGACCCGCGCTTCCGCGAGCCGGTGTACCGCGAAGTCGGCAAGTGGCTCAAGGGCGTGTTCCCGATCTCCACCGGGCTGGTGGTCGCGGGCCTGGCGCAGGCTGAGTGGTTGATGGAAATCGATGTGATCGCGGTGGTGCCGGATGAGCAGTAAGCACTGATTGCCACCGCGGTGTTCTGTTCGCGGCGG
>NZ_JABWRO010000086.1:0-24959 GCF_014268985.1 Pseudomonas sp. RW10S2
CTGTAGAGCTATGGACGTATCAGTTCTCGCTGGCGACGTTGCTTTTGCGCCGTGGAATACCCAGGCGCTGGCGACGCTCCCACAGGCACTTGCGGCTTACACCCAGCTTGCGGGCCAGCTCCGTCTCGGTCATGTGGTCCTGGTGTTCGAGGACGAAGTGCTGGAAGTAGTCTTCCAGCGACAGGTCTTCCGTCGGCTCGTGGCTGGCGTTGTTACCACCGACACCGGCGACCATCGGCAGGCTGTCGGGGAGGTCGTCGTCTTCCAGGCCGCTCAGTTCGATGTCGATGCCCAGCAGGTCGGCGGATATTTCCGGGCTTTCGCTGAGAATGACCGCGCGCTCGACGGCGTTCTCCAACTCGCGGACGTTACCCGGCCAGCTGTAGTGGCGGATGGCTTGCTCGGCATCGCTGGAGAAATGCAGGTCGTCACGGCCGATGCGCGCGCTCTGCCGGGCGAGGAAGGCGTTGGCAATCTCGTTGACGTCGCTGCCGCGCTCGCGCAAGGCGGGCAGTTTGAGGGCGATGACGTGCAGACGGTAATAAAGGTCTTCGCGGAACTGGCCGGACTTGGCCAGGTTTTTCAGGTCGCGGTGGGTCGCAGCGATCAGGCGCACATCGACCTTTTGCGACTGCACCGAGCCGACCCGACGAATCTCGCCTTCCTGCAGCACACGCAGCAGTCGAGCCTGAGCCTCCAGCGGCAGTTCGCCGATCTCATCGAGGAACAGGGTGCCGCCGTCCGCTGCCTCGACCAGGCCGGCACGGCCAGCGCTGGCGCCGGTGAACGCGCCTTTCTCGTGGCCGAACAGCTCGGATTCGATCAGCGTTTCCGGAATGGCCGCACAGTTCACCGAGATCATCGGGGCCTTGGCGCGTCGCGAAAGGTTGTGCAGGGCGCGGGCGACCAACTCCTTGCCGGTGCCGGATTCGCCCTGGATCAGGACGTTGGAGTCAGTCGGAGCGACCTTGCGGATCTTGCTGTACAGGTCCTGCATGGGGGGGCAGGAGCCAATGATGCCGATTTCGCCGTTGGCCGAGGCGCCGCTCTGCTTGTCTGCGCCTGGTGCCTTGCCGTTGCTGCGCACTTCGGCCGCGGCCGCAGTGGCGACCGGGGCATTCTGCCGGTCGCGCAGGATGCGCGCGACAGCCTGGAGCATCTCGTCATGGTCGAAAGGCTTGGCGATGTAGTCCACCGCGCCCATTTTCATCGAGTCGACCGCCGAGCGCAGGCTGGCGTAGCTGGTCATGATCAGCACCGGCGTGCCCTGGCCGAGCTTGATCAGCTCGGTGCCCGGTGCTCCGGGCAGGCGCAGGTCGCTGACGATCAGGTCGAAGGTGGCAATGCTGAAGCGTTCCTGGGCTTCCTGCACCGAGCCGGCTTCGCTGACCTGGTACTGGTTCCGCTCGAGCAGACGACGCAGGGCCGAACGGATGATGGTTTCGTCTTCGACGATCAGAATGTGCGGCATTGATTCAATTCTCTCGACGGTCTCGAATTTCAGGGGACGTCGCTACGACATGCCGGGGCAGGGTCACGCGGATCCGTGTGCCACGTTGCCGATCGAGATCGGCCGGGCTGTCGATGGTGATTTGCCCATAATGCTCTTCCACGATGGAATAGACCAGAGCGAGCCCCAGTCCGGTTCCCTCGCCCGGATCCTTGGTGGTGAAGAAGGGCTCGAACAGGCGATCCATGATGTTCTTCGGAATACCGCTGCCCTCGTCTTCGACGATCAGGTCGACGGTGTGCTCGCTCGCTTCGCTGCGCACACGCACGGCGCTGCCAGCTGGCGAGGCGTCGCGGGCGTTGGACAGCAGGTTGATCAGCACCTGGGCCAGGCGCTGCGGGTCACCCTCGGCCCAGTGGTCCGGGTCACAAAGGTTGAAGAACTGTACTTCGAAATTGCGCCGGTTCAACGCCAGCAGACCGATGGCATCCTGCGCCACCTCGGCCAGCGACACGGGCTCTTCGGTATTCTGGTGGCTGCCGCCGGCGTGGGCGAAGCTCATCAGCGACTGGACGATGCGCGAGACGCGCTTGGTCTGTTCGAGGATCTGGCTCGACAGCTCGATGATCTCGCCGTCGCCTTCGCGTTCCTCGCGCAGGTTCTGCGCCAGGCAAGCGATGCCGGTGATCGGGTTGCCGATCTCGTGGGCCACGCCTGCAGCCAGGCGGCCGATGCTGGCCAAGCGCTCGGAGTGCACCAGCTTTTCTTCGAGGGCCTGGGTCTCGGTGAGGTCTTCGACCAGCAGCACCAGGCCGCTGTTGCCCGGGGCCAGCGGCTCGTCGATGGCCGCCTTGTGCAGGTTGAGCCAGCGCGGCTGGCCGTCCAGGGCCAGGCGTTGCTTGTGCAGGTGCTCGTCGGGAAGGTCGATGAAGCCTTGCAGCAACCCGCGCCAAGGTTCGGCGATGGTCACCAGGCGCGAACCGACCACGTGCTTGGCGGCGATGCCGGTCAGCTCCTCCATGGCTCGGTTCCACATCAGGATTTCCTGGTCCTTGGCCAGCGAGCAGACGCCCATGGGCAGTTCCTGCAGCGTTTGACGGTGGTAGCGGCGCAGCGCATCGAGCTCGGCGGCAAGGCCGGTCAGGCGCGAGTGGTAGTCCTCGAGACGGCTTTCGATGAAGTGGATGTCTTCGGTGACGTAGTTCTCGTTACCTGACTTGTAGGGCAGGAAGGTCTCGACCATGTCCTGGGCTACGCTGGGACCCATCAGCCCCGAGAGGTTGGCCTCGATGCGGTCACGCAGGCGCCGCAGGGCGTAGGGGCGGCGTTCGTCGAAGGGCAGGTAGAGGTCGCGCAGGGCCTGCTCGACTTCTTTCTGCGCGGCCTTGGCGCCCAGTGGCTTGGCCAGTTGGGTGGCGAATTCCTGGGGGGAGGCCGCATGCAGTTCACGGCGTTGCGGGCGGCGCACATTGTCGACTGCGCAGGCCTCGGCGGCGCTGACCTCCTCGCTGCTGGCGTTGGTGAACAGCGAGATCAGGGTGAACAGCAGCACGTTGGCCGCCAACGAGGCAATGGCCGCCATGTGCCAGCTGGTGTCGTCCAGCACGTAGATCATGTTCAGCAGCGGAATGTAGAAGCCCTGCACATTGCCCAGCAGCGGCAGCAGCATGGTGACCATCCACACCAGCGTACCGGCCAGCAGGCCGGCGATGAAGCCGCGCCGATTGGCGGTTGGCCAGTACAGTACCGAAAGCACGCCCGGCAGGAACTGCAGCGTGGCGACGAAGGCGACGATGCCCAGGTTGGCCAGGCTCTGGTGGGTATTCTGGGTCAGGTAGAAGACGAAGCCTGCGGTGATGATTGCCACGATCAACGCGCGGCGGGTCCATTTCAGCCAGCGGTAGATGTTGCCCTCGGCAGGGGGCTGGTAGAGCGGCAGCACCAGGTGGTTGAGGGCCATGCCCGAGAGCGCCAGGGTGGTGACGATGATCAGGCCGCTGGCCGCTGACAGGCCGCCGACATACGCGAGCAAGGCCAGCGCCTCGTTGTTGGCGGCGATGCCCAGGCCCAGGGTGAAGTATTCCGGGTTGGTGCTTGCGCCCAAGCGCAAGCCTGCCCACAGCACCAGCGGCACCGCCAGGCTCATCAGCAGCAGGAACAGCGGCAGGCCCCAGCTGGCGCTGACCAGCGAGCGCGGGCTGAGGTTCTCGGTGAAGGCCATGTGGTACATGTGCGGCATGACGATCGCCGAGGCGAAGAACACCAGCAGCAACGTGCGCCATGGGCCTTCCTGCAGCGGCGTGTGCAGTGCGGCCAGTGCCGTCTGGTTCTGCAGCAGCCAGACTTCCAGTTCGTGCGGGCCGCCGAACACCCCGTACAAGGCGTACAGGCCGATGCCGCCCAGGGCCAGCAGCTTGATCACCGACTCGAAGGCGATGGCGAACACAAGGCCTTCGTGCTTCTCGCGGGTGGCGATATGGCGTGAGCCGAAGAAAATGGTGAAGAGGATGATCAGCACGCAGAAGGCGAAGGCCACGCGCGCCTTGACCGGCTCGCCGGTCAGGATGCTGATGGAGTCGGCCACCGCCTGGATCTGCAGGGCCAGCAACGGCAATACGCCGATCAGCATGATCACCGTGGTCAGTGCCCCGGCCCAGGTGCTGCGGAAACGGAACGCCAGTAGGTCGGCGAGGGAGGAGAGCTGGTAGGTGCGGGTGATCTTGAGAATCGGGTAGAGCAGCACCGGCGCCAGCAGGAAGGCCCCGGACACACCCAGGTAACAGGCGAGGAAGCCATAGCCGTACTGGTAGGCCAGGCCTACCGAACCATAGAACGCCCAGGCACTGGCATAGACGCCCAGCGACAGGGTGTAGGTCAGGGGGTGGCGGATGACCGAGCGCGGGATCAACCCGCGTTCGCTGACCCAGGCCACGCCGAACAGCACCAGCAGGTAGGCGGCGCTGATCAGGATCATCTGGGTCAGGCTAAAGCTCATCGGCATCTCGTTGGCTCTGCAGGATGAAGGTGACGACGATCAGGATCAGCCAGAGCAGATACGGGCGGTACCAGGCTCCGGTCGGTTCGATCCACCAGTCCATGATGGCCGGGGAGAACAGATAGATCCCCACGACCAGAAGCAGGACCAAGCGATAGATATACATGCGGGCCTCGATGGCAGGGCGCTGCGGGTTTGAGCTTCTTATTATTGGCGCAAATGGCTGGGGCGATGCTAGCGGGATTCTGGGGTGTTCGCCAAGGGTTTGAATTCGTTGGGGTTTTGAATGTGCGCAGCTTGCCCCGCGAGAGGGCCGGCCGCGTCAGCGCAGATCCGCCTCCGGCACCGTCAACTGCCGTGCAATCGCCCCAGGTTTCCACTGCCTGCGCGCCACCGCCAACACCTCGGCCGGACTGGCACCTTCCAGCGCCGGATCACTCGCCTGCCCCAGGGCTCGTAACGCCCGCAACAGCAGTGGCGTGGCCTGGTCCGCCTGCAGCGGTGGTGAACGGTACGATTTGCCCAGCTTGTGCCCATCCGGCTGCACGATCAACGGAATGTGCAGGTAGCGCGGCTGCGAGAACCCCAGCAGTTCCTGCAGGTACAGCTGGCGCGGGGTGTTGTCGAGCAGGTCGGCGCCGCGCACGATGTCGGTCACGCCTTGCCAGGCATCGTCCAGCACCACTGCCAGTTGATAGGCATACAGCCCGTCGCGGCGCTGGATGACGAAATCCCCCACCTCGCGTCCAAGGTGCTGCTGGAATTCCCCCTGCACACGGTCGTTGAAGCGGTAGAGCAGTTCGGGCACCCGAATGCGGATGGCGGCATTTTCGCGGGCATGGCCAGCGTTGCGGCAGAAACCGGGGTAGATGCCGCCATATCCTTCCAGTTGTTTGCGCGAGCAGGTACAGGCGTAGGCCAGGCCCATGCTGAACAGGCGATCGACCACCGTGGCGTAGGCCTCATGACGCTGACTCTGGAACACCACTTCGCCATCCCACTCCAGGCCGTAGCGTTCGAGGGTCTGCAGGATGGCGTCACGGGCGCCGGGCATTTCCCGGGGCGGATCGGTGTCCTCCATGCGCAGCAGCCAGCGCCCGTCGACGGCGCGGGCATCGAGCCAGGAGGCGAGGGCGGCGACCAGCGAGCCGAAATGCAGGAAGCCACTGGGGGTGGGGGCGAATCGCCCGATATAGCGGGAGTCGTTCATGGATGTGCTGGGCATATAAATGAAACGGGGCGCTCGATGCGCCCCGTTCGGAGGGAAGAAGGATCAGCCCTTGCCGACTGTCTTTTCCTTTTTCTCGGCAATTTCCTTGCAGTCGAAGCACAGGTCTGCGGTGGGACGGGCTTCCAGTCGACGCAGGCCGATCTCGATGCCGCAGGAGTCGCACCAGCCGTATTCTTCGTCCTGGATCTTCTGCAAGGTCTTGTCGATCTTCTTGATCAGCTTGCGTTCACGGTCGCGGTTACGCAGCTCCAAGGCGAACTCTTCTTCCTGGCTCGCGCGGTCCGCAGGGTCCGGGAAGTTGGCGGCTTCGTCCTTCATATGAGTCACGGTCTGATCGACACTGGTCATCAGCTCGAGCTTCCATGCACCCAACAGCTTGGTGAAGTGCTTGCGCATGGGTTCGCCCATGTACTCTTCACCCTTGGTTTCCTTATAGGGCTCGACACCGTACATGGTCTGATTGGTTTTTTGCTTTTCTACGGTGGACATGAATAGACCGCCTCTCACTCATCTGATCCAATGCGCAGGATGCTCCATCTCCGGCGACCGCCGGCCCTGCGACTGCGAGCCGCCGAACTTACCAGATAGATCGGGGGTGCGCTACCCCGCCCGATCCGAGGTATTGACAGCAAGCTGCGTCGCCCGTTCGGTGTTTCTCGACAGTAGAATCACCAGTTTAGACCCAATTGAGAGAAGGTCATGGCCCACTCCTACAGTGCGCGCAGCCGCGCCATCGAACCCTTCCATGTCATGGCGCTGCTGGCGCGTGCCAACGAGCTGCAGGCGGCAGGCCATGACGTGATCCACCTGGAGATCGGCGAGCCGGACTTCACCACGGCCGCGCCGATCGTCGAAGCCGGGCAGGCCGCGCTCGCTGCAGGGCATACCCGCTACACTGCCGCCCGTGGCCTGCCTGCGTTGCGCGAGGCGATCGCAGGTTTCTACGGCCAGCGTTATGGCCTGTCGGTGGATCCCGAGCGCATCCTTGTGACGCCTGGCGGTTCCGGCGCGCTGCTGCTGGCCAGCAGCCTGCTGGTGGATCCGGGCAAGCACTGGCTGCTGGCCGACCCAGGCTACCCGTGCAACCGCCATTTCCTGCGCCTGGTCGAAGGCGGCGCGCAGTTGGTGCCAGTAGGGCCGGAGGTGAATTACCAGCTCACCGCCGACCTGGTCGACCGGCACTGGGACAAGGATACCGTCGGTGCGCTGGTGGCTTCGCCCGCCAACCCGACCGGCACCGTGCTCGACCGCGAGGCCCTGGCCAGCCTGTCCCGGGCCACCCGTGAGCATCACGGGCATCTGGTGGTGGACGAGATCTATCATGGACTGACTTACGGTATGGATGCGCCGAGCGTGCTGGAGGTGGACGATGACGCCTTCGTCCTGAATAGTTTTTCCAAGTATTTCGGAATGACCGGCTGGCGACTCGGCTGGCTGGTCGCACCGCCTTCGGCCGTGGCCGACCTGGAAAAGCTGGCGCAGAACCTCTACATCAGTGCGCCGAGCATGGCCCAGCATGCTGCGCTCGCGTGCTTCGAGCCCGGCACCCTGGCCATCTTCGAGGAACGCCGCGCCGAGTTCGCCCGGCGTCGCGACTACCTGCTGCCCGCCTTGCGCGAGCTCGGTTTCGGCATTGCCGTGGAGCCGCAGGGCGCCTTCTATCTATATGCCGACATCAGTGCTTTCGGCGGCGATGCCTTCGCTTTCTGTCGACATTTCCTGGAAACCGAGCATCTGGCCTTCACGCCCGGGCTGGACTTCGGCCGCCACCAGGCCGGGCATCACGTGCGCTTCGCCTACACCCAGAGCCTGCCGCGCCTGGAAGAGGCGGTGCAGCGCATTGCCCGTGGCCTGCGGAGCTGGCAACCCTGATGCGTTTCCTTCCCGAACTCGAGCGAGCGCGTCTGCTGCGCCGCTACAAACGCTTCCTGGCCGACATCGAGCTGGCCAATGGCGAACAGATGACCATCCATTGCCCGAATACCGGCTCCATGCTCAATTGCATGCGCGACGGCGGGCAGGTCTGGTTCAGTCGTTCCAACGATCCCAAGCGCAAGCTGGCGGGCACCTGGGAGATCAGTGAAACGCCTCAGGGTCGCCTGGCCTGCGTCAATACCGGCAGGGCCAATGCCCTGGTCGAGGAAGCCCTGCGCGCTGGCGTGATCACCGAGCTGGCCGGGTTCGCCGCGCTCAAGCGTGAAGTGGCCTATGGCGAGGAGCGCAGTCGCGTGGATTTTCGCCTGGAGTTCGCCGAGGGCCCGGCCTATGTCGAGGTCAAGAGCGTGACCCTGGGCTATCCCGACACCGCGGTGGCGGCCTTCCCTGACGCGGTGACCCAACGCGGCGCCAAGCATCTGCGCGAGCTCGCTGCATTGGCCCGCCAGGGTGTTCGCGCCGTGCAGCTGTATTGCGTCAACCTCACCGGCATCGAGGCGGTACGCCCGGCCGAAGAGATCGACCCTGGTTATGCCCAGGCACTGCGCGATGCGGTGGCCGATGGTGTCGAGGTGCTGGCCTATGGTGCGCGCCTTGATGCCGAGCAGATCGTCATCGATCGCCGCCTGCCGGTATTGCTCAACCCTTGAGCCAGATGCCCTGGCTGTCTTCGTGGCAGTCCAGGGCCTGCAACGACTCGCCCTCGCAGGGGCCCGACACGCATTCGCCGGATTCGATCAGGAACAGCGCGCCATGATGGGCGCAATGAATCAGGCTGGCGCTGTCATCGAGAAAGCTGTCCGGTGCCCAGTTCAGCGTGATGCCGCGATGCGGGCAATGGTTGCGGTACAGGTACACCCGGCCCTGGCGGCGCACGCCGAACAGCGTTTCACCAGCTACGCTGAAGGCGCGGCTGCAGCCTTCGGCGAGGGCTTGGGAGGAGCAGAGGAAATGCATTGCAGATAAGACTCTTGAAACCAATGGTGGCTTGACGCTTCAATGCGAATAATTATCAAATTGCCCGCATCCACTGCGCCAGCCCGTCCATGGTGCGCAGTTCCGTCAGGTGCCACAAGGTGTCTGGCCGCCTTCTGCAAAGGAACCCGATGATGCGCCGTCCTGTTGCCCTGATCGCCTTGTGCGCCGGTCTTGTCCTTTCCTCCCCGTTGCTGGCCGCCGACCTGCCGCAGCGCTGGGTCAGCGCCGGTGGGGCACTGAGCGAATGGATCAGTGCCCTGGGCGGCGAGGCGCGGTTGGTCGGCGTCGATACCACCAGCCAGCACCCGCAGTCGCTCAAGGCACTGCCGAGCATCGGCTACCAGCGTCAACTGTCAGCCGAGGGTATCCTCAGCCTGCGCCCGGATGTGCTGGTCGGCACCGAGGAAATGGGGCCGCCACCGGTGCTGGCGCAGGTACGCGGGGCCGGGGTGCGTGTCGAGCTGTTCTCCAGTGAGGCCGACCTGGCGGCAGTGGACCAGAACCTCAAGCACCTGGGCGAGCTGCTCGGTGCGCAGCAAAAAGCCAGTGAGCTGAGCACTCGCTACCACCAGCAGCTCGATGCGCTGCACGCAAAGATCAAGCAGGCCCAGGCCGGTCAGAAGGCTCCAGGTGTGTTGCTGCTGGTCGGTCATGCCGGTGCCAAGCCATTGATCGCAGGGCAGGGCACCTCGGGCGACTGGCTGTTGCGTCAGGCTGGGGCGCGCAACCTGGCGGATCACCAGGGGTACAAGAACTTCTCTGTCGAAGCGCTGGCCGCGCTGGATCCGGACGTGGTGGTGTTTTCCGACCGAGCACTGGACGGCGAGCAGGCGCTCAAGGCGCTGCTCAAGGAAAATCCGGCGCTGGCCGCTTCGCGTGCGGTACGCGACAAGCGCCTGGTGTCACTCGATCCGACGCTGTTGGTCGGTGGCCTCGGCCCGCGGCTGCCGGCCACCTTGCATGAGCTGGCCGGCGCTTTCTATCCCGCAGCCAAGGCCAGCCTCAACCAATGAAGCAGCGGGTCCAGCCGCGTACGCTGTTCATCTGCCTGACATTCCTGTGCCTGCTGGCGGTGTGGCTGTCGTTGGCGCTGGGGCCGGTCAGCTTGCCGCTGACCGATATCCTGCGCGCCGGATTGCGGCTGCTGGGGATGCCCATCGACCGGACGGGGCTTGAGCAGGCTGAGCTGATTCTTGGGCAGATCCGCCTGCCGCGCACGCTCCTGGGGCTGGCCGTCGGTGCGGTGCTGGCGCTGTCCGGTGTGGCCATGCAGGGGCTGTTTCGTAACCCGCTGGCCGATCCTGGCCTGGTCGGGGTTGCGAGCGGCGCGGCGCTCGGCGCTGCAGTGGCCATCGTCGGCGGCGCCTGGCTTGGGGGCATACCGGAGTGGTTCGCACCCTATCTGCTGTCGCTCTGTGCCTTCATCGGCGGGCTTGGTGTTACGGCATTGGTCTATCGCCTGGGGCGGCGCAATGGTCAGACCGACGTGGCCACCATGCTGCTGGCCGGTATCGCCATGACCGCCCTCGGCGGCTCGGCGGTCGGGCTGTTCACCTACCTGGCCGACGACGCCACCTTGCGCACTCTGACGTTCTGGAACCTGGGCAGCCTCAACGGCGCCAGCTATGAGCGCCTGTGGCCACTGTTGCTGGTGGCACTGGGGGTAAGCTTGTGGCTGCCGCGCCGGGCGCAGGCGCTGAACGCGTTGTTGCTGGGCGAGTCGGAGGCGCGTCACCTGGGTATCGATGTAGAAGGGCTCAAGCGTGAACTGGTGTTCTGCACTGCCCTGGGGGTCGGCGCAGCAGTGGCGGCTGCGGGCCTGATCGGCTTCATTGGTCTGGTGGTTCCGCACTTGGTGCGTCTGGTTGCGGGGCCTGATCATCGCGTGTTGTTGCCCGCGTCATTGCTGGCGGGGGGAACCCTGCTGCTGTTCGCTGATCTGGTGGCTCGCTTGGCGTTGGCGCCGGCGGAGCTGCCGATCGGGATCGTGACGGCCTTCATTGGCGCTCCGTTCTTCCTGTTCCTACTGGTCAGGAGGGGGCGCTGATGCTCGAAGTCAAAGGCTTGTCGCTCAAGCGCGGCAGCACCGAGGTGCTGCACGGTATCGACCTGCACCTGCGGCCTGGGCAGGTGCTGGGCGTGCTCGGCCCCAACGGGGCGGGCAAGAGCAGCTTGCTGGGGGCATTGTGTGGCGAACTGGCGCCGAGCCAGGGGCACGTCCTGCTGCAGGGGCGAGCGCTGGCGCACTGGCCGGGGCAGGAGCGTGCGCGACGCCTGGCAGTGTTGCCGCAGGTGTCCAGCCTGGGCTTTGCCTTCAGTGTCGAAGAGGTGGTGGGCCTGGGCCGTTTGCCCCACGGCAGTGGCCAGCAGCGCGACCGGGAGATCGTCGAGGCGGCGCTGAAGGCGGCCGATGCCTGGCACCTGGTCGAACGCAGTTACCTCGCGCTGTCCGGCGGCGAGCGTCAGCGTGTTCATCTGGCCCGGGTGCTGGCGCAACTGTGGCCAGGAGAGGAGGGGGCGACGTTGCTGCTCGATGAGCCGACCTCGGCCCTCGATCCGCTGCACCAGCACACCACGTTGCAGGCGGTGCGCAGTTTTGCCGACCGCGGCGCAGCGGTGCTGGTGATCCTGCACGACCTGAACCTTGCCGCGCGCTACTGTGACGCTATTCTGCTGCTGGAACAGGGTCGCAGCCACGCGCTCGACACACCGGCCCGGGTGCTGACGCCACAGGCGCTCAAGGCAGTATTCGGTATCGATGTGCTGGTGCAGGCCCATCCGGAGCGCGGCCATCCGCTGATCATCACCCGCTAGGAGCCTTCGATGCGCTATCCCTTGCTGTTCGGCCTGTCGATGGGGGTGTTCTTGACCATGGCGGGTTGCCAGGTGCATCGGCCTGCGCTGCCAGCGTTGCCGGCCTGGCAGAGCAGCCAAGGGTTGAACGAGCCGACACTCGGCCAGATACAGGCGTTGCCCAGTGGCCGTGTCCTGACGCCCGATGAGCTGATTCGGGCGCTGAGCGATGTGCCGCGAATACTGGTCGGTGAAAAACACGATAACCCCGATCACCATGCGCTGCAGCGTTGGCTGCTGCAGGCCTTGCAGGCCGTCAGGCCACAAGGCAGCGTGGTGCTGGAGATGCTCCAGCCTGCGCAGCAGCCCCTGATCGACAAGGTGCAGCGTCAGGCGCAGCTACCGAGCGACTTGGCCACAGCGCTGGACTGGCAGAAGGGTTGGGATTGGCAGATGTACGCGCCGATCGTGCTTGAAGCCCTGAAAGGCCCTGGGGTTTTGCTGGCTGGCGACCTGAGCCCCGAAGCAATGCGTGATGCCTATCGCCGACAGCCCGTCCTGACTGGCGTGCGGTCGAATGCACCGCAGATAAAGGCTGCCTTGCTCGAGCAGGTGCGTGAGGGCCATTGTGGGTTGCTGCCGGAAAGCCAGTTGCCAGCCATGTTGGTCATCCAGCAGCAAAGGGACCGACATATGGCCGAGCGCCTGCTGGCGGCACCGCAGCCTGCACTTTTGCTGGCCGGCGCCTATCACGCGCGCAAGGACCTGGGTGTGCCGCTGCATCTGGCTGATCTGCAGGCGCAGGGCGAAACCCGCGTGCTGCTGCTGGCCGAAGTCGGGCAGAAGGTCGAGGCAGGAATGGCGGACTATGTGTGGTACACCGCGGCGCTGCCTGAGCAGGATTACTGTGCCCAGTTGCGCGGTGGGTAGTTACCACGGGCAGCTTCCCGATTTGCAGGCAAAAAAAGACCCGGCAAATTGCCGGGTCAATAACCGTGATTAGCCTGATGAGGAGATAATCTGAGAGTCCGAACCAGGGGCTTTCAGTTTATCCAACCAGTCTCGCGACCAGTTGTGATAATCATAACGATTCTCATTTAGTGGTCAATACCCTTTCTTCGATTATTCTGCTTTTTTTTGCGGCGGGGTCTTGGCATCCAGTTGCTGGTTCAGTGCCTGCTTGCGTTCGGCGGGCAGATCGTTCCAGTGCATATCCAGCAGTGCGCCCTCGATGGCGTACAACAACACTTTCGAAGCGCGGAAGCCCCGCGTCCTCACGGCCTGGTAAGCCCCGACCGCGCCCAGGCGGCGCAAATCCGAAGCGCTGTGGATACCAGCGGCATGCAACCATTGCGCAGAGGTCTTGCCTAGATTCTTCAGATGCTGCAACTCATCGTTCATCGAGCCTCCTTGCGATGGCCGAACGGGTCTGTGGATAAATCGCGAGCAGGTCAGAGAGGAGTGTAGCGGGGCTGGGCGAATACGCGGCCTTTTGCCATGTGCGGGCGACGGGATGCTGTGTCCAGAAATGTCAGGCTTAGCCTTTCGGACGATAACGCATGCGCGTACCGAACTTCAGGGACATGAGGATTTCGTCAGCGCTCAGGTCGCCCGGGAAATAGGTCCCGGAGATCTGTGCGTGGGAGATGCTGGCGCCTTCCATGCCCGTTTCGCGCAGATCCAGCCCACGCAGGTCGGCGGCATGAAAGTAGGCGTCGGTGAAATCGATGCCGCGTACATCGAGGTTGCGCAGGTCAAGGCCCCGGAAGTCACCACCGCGAAAATCAATGGCGCCGTCGACTGGCTTCTCGCGGTTGAAGGTGGCGATCTGTTCATCGCGCACCAGGGTGTACAGGGCGTTGTCCAATTGCCGGGGCTGGTTCATGACGGCGCCTCCTCAGGGGTGTGATGATATTGTAATGCCATCACTGAGGTGGCGCCGAAGATCAGGCGCGAACTGTGGACTGCTTCACGCCTTGCAGGTCAGAGACCGGGCAGGCGCTGGCGGATCTGCTCGATGAGTTGGTCCATGCTGGCGCTTTCATGGGTGTCGACGCGCTTGCCATGCACAGCCTCCTCTTCGTCCAGTGGGTCGCGGTTGGCTTGCTGGGCCTTTACCACTTCCAGGGTGGCGTCGGACGGATCGACATTTTCTGTCTGACGCTGCTCCAGCCAGCTGATGATGACCGCTTCGGGCGCCTGGCAGTCGAGGATCAGGAAGGGGACACCAGTGCTGTTGGCCACTTCCGCTGCGGCCTTGCGCTGCTCGCGCTTGAGATAGGTGGCATCGAGCACGACAGGGAAACCGGCGCGCAGGATGGTCGCTGCCAGCTCGTTCAGGCGCTTGTAGGTGGCAGTGCTTGCGTCCTGGTCATAGATGCCCGCTTGCAGTTGGCCGGAGTTCTGCGCCTGCTGCTCGCCGTACAGCCGCTTGCGCTCGACATCCGAACGTACGCGGATTGCCCCCAGCGACTCGACCAGGCGCATCGCCACATGGCTCTTGCCGACGGCGGACACGCCATGGGTGATGGCCAGCAGGCGCGAGGGGATGGCGCTGTAGCTCTCTGCCAGGTTGGCGTAGTTGCGATAGGTGCGCAGGGTCGTGGCGCGCTGCACGCCGTCGGCATCGGGCGACAGGCTGAACAGGGCAACCTTGGCGCGTACCAGGGCGCGGTAGGCCTTGTAGAAATTCAGCAGTTCCAGGCCTTCGTAGTCGCCGGTCAGTTCCAGGTACTGGCTGACGAAGCGCCGGGCCAGGCACTTGAGGCCGCGGTCTTCCAGGTCCATGGCCAGGAATGCGGTATCGGCGTACACATCGGTCAGGCGGAACGGCTCGTTGAACTCGATGCAGTCGAAGATCACCACCTTGCCGTCGATCAGGGTGGCGTTGCCCAGGTGGATATCGCCGTGGCATTCGCGGATGAAGCCATTGGCCTTGCGCGCCTCGAGCAGGCCATGCAGGCGCTTGAAGCTGTCCTGGGCCCAGGCTTGCAGGTTATCCAGTTGCTGCAGGTCGGCCTTGTCGGTGAGGAATGGGCGGATCTGCTCGAAATTCTGCTCCACCGGCGCCATTACCGCTTCCGGGGTGCCCAGCGCGTGCTCGACTGGCACTTTCGGCGCTTGCAGGTGGAACTCGGCGATCTGTCGGGCCATCTGGTCAATGTGGCCGGCATTCAGCTCACCGTTGGCTTGCAGGGTGCTGAGCATCTGGCCTTGGGGGAACTGACGCATCTTCAGGGCGAACTCGATCGGCTCACCTTCGCCACCGAGCTGCGGTGCTTCGGCACTGCCGGTGATCGGCAGCACTTCCAGGTACAGGCCCTCGGTCAGGCGCTGGTTCAAGCGCAATTCTTCGTTACAGAAATGCTGGCGCTGGTCCAGGCCAGTGAAATCGAGGAAACCGAAATTCATCGGTTTCTTTATCTTGTAGGCATATTCGCCAGTGAGCAGAACCCAGGAGATGTGTGTCTCGATGAGCTGGAAGCCTTCTACGGCGTGGGGGTAGAGGGCGGGGTTCTGCAGCGCGCTGATCAGGGCTTGGCTCACGGAGATCCTTCCGGGGTAAGGGAATTCGGAGGCGACATTATGGTCAATGGAGCCGCCCCTGCCTACCGCCTGAGGGCGTCCCCTGCCTTTGCAAAGTGCGTATAATCCGCCGCCATGACTCGTACCCGAAATTCCCGAACCCCCAAGAAACGTCCGCCCAGCCGCTCCCGCGCCTGGCTGGGCTGGGCACTCAAGCTCAGTCTGGTCGGTCTGGTGGTGATCGCCGGCTTTGCGGTCTACCTCGATGCCGTCGTCCAGGAAAAGTTCTCTGGCAAGCGCTGGACCATCCCGGCCAAGGTGTATGCCCGGCCGCTGGAGCTGTTCGTCGGCCAGAAGCTGAGCAAGGATGATTTCCTCACCGAGCTCGATGCCCTGGGCTACCGTCGCGAGGCAACGGCCAATGGTCCGGGCGAGGCCTCGGTCAACGGTGGCAATGTCGATCTGAATACCCGCGGCTTCCAGTTCTACGAGGGCATGGAGCCTGCGCAGTTCGTGCGTGTACGCTTCTCCGGCGACTATGTCGCCGGGCTGGCGGGGGCCAACGGTGGCAAGCTCGACGTGGTTCGCCTGGAGCCGCTGATGATCGGTGGTATCTACCCGAAGAATCTCGAAGACCGCATCCTGATCAACATCGACCAGGTGCCGCCATACCTGCTGGAGACCTTGATCGCCACCGAAGACCGCGATTTCTACAGCCACTTCGGTGTTTCGCCCAAGTCGATCGCGCGGGCAGTGTGGGTCAACACCTCGTCCGGGGCCATGCGCCAGGGCGGCAGTACGCTCACGCAGCAATTGGTGAAGAACTTCTTCCTGACCAACGAACGCAGCCTCAGCCGCAAGCTGACCGAAGCGATGATGGCCGTGCTGCTGGAAATGCACTACGACAAGCGCGAGATTCTCGAAGCCTATCTGAACGAAGTCTTCGTCGGTCAGGACGGCCAGCGCGCGGTGCATGGTTTCGGCCTGGCCAGCCAGTTCTTCTTCAGCCAGCCGCTGTCGGAGCTCAAGCTGCACCAGATTGCCCTGCTGGTGGGCATGGTCAAGGGACCGTCCTACTACAACCCGCGCCGCTACCCTGAGCGCGCTCTGCAACGGCGCAACCTGGTGCTCGACCTGCTCGCCGAGCAGGGCGTGGCCAGCCAGGAAGTGGTCGATGCGGCGAAGAAGATGCCACTGGGCGTGACCAAGCGCGGCAGCCTGGCCGACAGCTCCTTCCCGGCCTTTCTCGACCTGGTCAAGCGCCAACTACGCCAGGACTATCGCGACGAAGACCTGACCGAAGAAGGCTTGCGCATCTTCACCAGTTTCGACCCGATCCTGCAGATGAAGGCCGAAACCGCGATGAGTGAAACCTTCAAGCGCCTGGCCGGCCGCAAGGGCGCCGACGAGGTCGAGTCGGCGATGGTGGTGACCAACCCTGAAACCGGCGAAGTGCAGGCGCTGATCGGCAGCCGTCAGTCGGGCTTCGCCGGCTTCAACCGCGCCATCGACGCGGTCAGGCCGATCGGTTCGCTGGTCAAGCCGGCGGTCTACCTGACGGCGCTGGAGCAGCCGAGCAAGTACACCCTGACCAGCTGGGTGCAGGACGAACCGTTTTCGGTCAAGGGCGCCGATGGCCAGGTATGGCGCCCGCAGAACTACGACCGGCGCTCCCACGGCACTATCTACCTGTATCAGGGGCTGGCCAACTCCTACAACCTGTCCACCGCCAAGCTGGGCCTTGAGGTGGGCGTGCCCAACGTCATCAAGACCATCGGCCGGCTGGGTGTCAAGGTCGACTGGCCGGCGTTCCCGTCGATGCTGCTGGGCGCTGGCGGCATGTCGCCGATGCAGGTCGCGACCATGTACCAGACCATCGCCAATGGCGGCTTCAATACACCAATGCGCGGGATTCGAAGCGTGCTGACCGCCGAAGGCGAGCCGCTCAAGCGCTACCCGTTCCAGATCCAGCAGACCTTCGACCCGGGTGCGATCTACCTGGTGCAGAACGCCATGCAGCGGGTGATGCGCGAGGGTACAGGTCGCTCGGTGTACAACGTGCTGCCGAACAATCTGACGTTGGCGGGCAAGACCGGTACCAGCAACGACTCGCGCGACAGTTGGTTCTCAGGCTTCAGCCAGGACCTGCTGGCAGTGGTCTGGCTCGGCCGCGACGACAACGGCAAGACCCCATTCACCGGTGCTACCGGTGCATTGCAGGTCTGGACCAGCTTCATGCGCAAGGCTGACCCGCTGCCGCTGGACATGCCGCAGCCGGATAACGTGGTGAAGGCCTGGATCGATCCGCACAGCGCCCAGGGCTCCGACGCTAGCTGTCCGGGAGCGGTGCAGATGCCGTATATTCGTGGGAGCGAACCGCCTGCCGGTACTGCCTGCGGTGGCGAGCAGAATCCTGCCGAGTCGGTCATGGACTGGGTCAAGGGCTGGATGAATTGAGCGGCCTGTATTGAAGAGGGTGTGAAGTGAACAAGTGGTGGTTTCCTGCCTTGACGGCGCTGGCCGTGCTGCACGGCTGCGCCAGCGTCCCGCGTGGCGCCATTCCGGTGGTCGATTCGAGTACACGGGTCTCGAACAGCGAGCGTGTCACGGCCAACCGTGGCGCGCCGGTCTACTCCGGCAGCAATGGTACGTCCCAGGCCCAGTCCCTGCCTGAAGATTCCGGGGTCACGGTGATGATCCCGCAGGGCGCGGGTGCATCGCCGATCCAGACCTTCCCGGCGCAAACCGGTTCTGCACCGCTGAGCACCGGGCCGATCACCCCAGGGCCGGTCAGCAGCGGCCCGATCACCACCAACCCCAATCCGGCAGGTGATGAACCTTTCGACATCGCGTCGATGAACAGTGCGCCGGCCGCTGCCACGCGTGTGCCTACCGGTATCCCACGCAGCAACGGCGGCGGGTTGTCCGCCGATGAGCAACTGGACGGTCCGGTCCTGGCATTGCTGACCACCGCCCAGCAGCAGCAGGGCAGTGGCGACCTCAACGGTGCTTCGTCCAGCCTGGAGCGCGCCCAGCGCATCGCACCGCGTGAGCCGCAGGTGCTGTTCCGCCTGGCTCAGGTGCGTCTGTCGCAAGGTGATGCCGCACAATCCGAGCAACTCGCCCGCCGGGCACTGACGTATGCCAACGGTCGTCCTGATCTGCAGGCCGAACTGTGGAACATCATCGCCCAGGCTCGCGAGAAACAGGGTGACAGTGCCGGCGCCGCCCTGGCACGGCAGAAGGCGCGGACCGCGTCGTGATGGAACAGCGCATTCTCGATATTGCCGACCACCTGCTGCTGATCGAGCGCGAGCTTCAGGTCCGTGGCTGGTGGGACCATGAGCCACCCAGCGCAAGCGCCCTGGCCAGCACCGTGCCGTTCGCGGTCGATACGCTTTCGTTCGAACAGTGGCTGCAGTGGATTTTCCTACCGCGCATGAAGCTTATTCTTGAGCATGGTCACCCTTTGCCTAATGCATCGGGGATCCTGGTCATGGCCGAGACGGTATTCACCGACCGTCCGGAAGAAAGCCGCGAACTGCGGCGCCTGCTGGCAGCATTCGATCAATTGATCGCTGCTTGAGCCTGATTTCTTCTCTTTTTCCTTCAAGGGCCGCAGATTGTGGCCCTTTTTTATGGAAATCTTTGCTTTCCTGCTGCTGGCGTCGTTTTTCGTGGTGGTAGGAATTCATCTCAGGGAAAAATTGGCAATAATTTTTCTTGACTTGAGGGCGGCGAATCAGAAGAATCCAGTTTCCGCTGTAGGGGGACTGCCAGAAGCAGACCCGCTAGGCAGATCATGAGGCGCACACCCGCGCCGACTCGCTACACCCCGCAACGCGTTACCTCGCGCTGGGTGGGAAAACCCCGCAACACTCTGGGGCGCTCCCAATACTTGCTCAGTCAGTGCTGACGTTCGCTCATGCTCTGCTTGGCAGTAAACCTATTAAGACCCGCCCGGATGGGGCGGTATTCTGGCGTTTTAGAGGTGAACAACGTGGAGCTTTTATCTGGCGCTGAGATGGTCGTCCGCTTCTTGCGTGACGAAGGCGTTAAGCACATTTACGGGTACCCTGGTGGTGCTCTCCTTCATGTTTACGATGCCCTGTTCAAGGAACCGGAAGTCCAGCACATCCTGGTTCGTCATGAGCAGGCTGCCACGCACATGGCAGACGGTTATGCCCGTGCCACCGGCAAGGCTGGCGTGGTCCTGGTGACCTCCGGTCCCGGTGCGACCAACGCCATTACCGGTATCGCCACCGCCTACATGGATTCCATCCCGATGGTCATCCTGTCTGGCCAGGTGCCCAGCACCATGGTCGGCACCGATGCCTTCCAGGAAACCGACATGATCGGGATCTCCCGGCCGATCGTGAAGCACAGCTTCATGATCAAGAACCCGACCGAGATCCCGGAAGTTCTGAAAAAAGCGTTCTACCTGGCGCAATCCGGTCGCCCAGGTCCAGTCGTGGTCGACATTCCAAAAGACATGACCAACCCGGCCGAGAAGTTCGAGTACGTCTACCCGAAAAAGGTCAAGCTGCGCTCCTACAGCCCTGCGGTCCGTGGCCACTCCGGCCAGATCCGCAAGGCCGCCGAGATGCTCCTGGCCGCCAAGCGTCCGATCGTCTACTCCGGCGGCGGCGTGATTCTCGGTGGTGGCTCCGAAGCCCTGACCGAAATCGCCAAGTCCTTGAACCTGCCGGTCACCAACACCCTGATGGGGTTGGGCGGCTTCCCAGGTACCGATCGCCAGTTCCTCGGCATGCTGGGCATGCACGGCAGCTACACCGCCAACCTGGCGATGCACAATGCCGACGTGATCCTTGCTGTTGGCGCGCGCTTCGACGACCGTGTGGTCAACGGCCCGGCCAAGTTCTGCCCGAACGCCAAGATCATCCACATCGACATCGACCCTGCGTCGATCTCGAAGATGATCAAGGCCGACGTGCCGATCGTGGGGCCGGTCGAGAGCGTGCTCAGCGAGATGCTGGCCATCTTCAGGGAAATCGGCGAGAAGCCTGAAAAGGCGGCCCTCGATACCTGGTGGAAGCAGATCGATGAGTGGCGCGGTGACCGCGGCCTGTTCCCTTACGACAAGGGCGACGGCAGTGTCATCAAGCCTCAGCAGGTCATCGAGACCTTGTGCGAAGTGACCAATGGCGACGCTTTCGTCACCTCCGACGTAGGTCAGCACCAGATGTTCGCGGCGCAGTACTACCGCTTCAACAAACCCAATCGCTGGATCAACTCCGGCGGCCTGGGCACCATGGGCTTCGGTTTCCCGGCAGCCATGGGCGTCAAGCTCAATTTCCCGGACCAGGACGTGGCTTGTGTCACTGGCGAAGGCAGCATCCAGATGAACATTCAGGAGCTGTCCACCTGCATGCAGTACGGCCTGCCGGTGAAGATCGTCAACCTGAACAACGGGGTGCTGGGCATGGTTCGCCAATGGCAGGACATGTCCTACAACGGTCGTCACTCGCACTCGTACGTCGAGTCGCTGCCTGACTTCATCAAGCTGGCCGAGGCCTATGGCCATGTGGGTATCCGCATCACCAGCCTCAAAGACCTCAAGCCGAAACTGGAAGAGGCCTTTGCGATGAAGGACCGCCTGGTGTTCATCGACATCGCGGTCGACCGGACCGAGCACGTCTACCCGATGCAGATCAAGGACGGCTCGATGCGTGACATGTGGCTGAGCAAGACGGAGCGTACCTGATATGCGGCACATCATTTCCCTGCTGCTGGAAAACGAACCTGGTGCCTTGTCGCGCGTGGTCGGTCTGTTCTCCCAGCGCAACTACAACATCGAAAGCCTGACGGTTGCACCAACCGAGGACCCGACCCTGTCGCGCCTCACCCTCACCACCGTGGGTCATGACGAAGTGATCGAGCAGATCACCAAGAACCTGAACAAGCTGGTAGAAGTGGTCAAGCTGGTCGACCTGTCGGAGAGCGCCCATATCGAGCGCGAACTGATGCTGGTAAAGGTCAAGGCTACCGGCGCCCAGCGCGCCGAAATCAAGCGCACCACGGATATTTTCCGTGGGCAGATCGTCGATGTCACCGCCAGTGTGTATACCGTGCAACTGAGCGGCACCAGCGATAAGCTGGACAGCTTCATCCAGGCGATCGGCACCGCTTCGATTCTCGAAACCGTGCGCAGCGGCGTCACCGGCATTGCCCGTGGCGACAAAGTACTCAGCATCTAACTTCACCAATTAGCGAAGGTCCTGCGGGGCCGAGATATAACCAGGGGTATTTCCATGAAAGTGTTCTACGACAAAGACTGCGACCTCTCCATCATCCAGGGCAAGAAAGTCGCCATCATCGGTTACGGCTCCCAGGGTCACGCCCAGGCGTGCAACCTGAAAGACTCCGGTGTAGACGTTACCGTCGGTCTGCGTAAAGGTTCGGCCACCGTTGCCAAGGCAGAAGCCCATGGCCTGAAAGTCGCTGACGTCGCTACCGCCGTCGCTGCTGCCGACCTTGTCATGATCCTGACCCCGGACGAATTCCAGGGCACCCTGTACAAGACCGAGATCGAGCCGAACATCAAGAAAGGCGCCACCCTGGCCTTCTCCCACGGCTTCTCGATCCACTACAACCAGGTCGTTCCGCGCGGCGACCTCGACGTGATCATGATCGCGCCGAAGGCTCCGGGCCACACCGTGCGCTCCGAGTTCGTCAAGGGTGGCGGCATTCCTGACCTGATCGCGGTCTACCAGGACGCTTCGGGCAACGCCAAGAACGTCGCACTGTCGTACGCTGCTGGCGTCGGCGGTGGCCGTACCGGCATCATCGAAACCACCTTCAAGGACGAGACCGAAACCGACCTGTTCGGCGAGCAGGCCGTTCTGTGCGGCGGTACCGTAGAGCTGGTCAAGGCTGGCTTCGAAACTCTGGTCGAAGCAGGCTACGCGCCTGAAATGGCCTACTTCGAGTGCCTGCACGAGCTGAAGCTGATCGTTGACCTCATGTACGAAGGCGGCATCGCCAACATGAACTACTCGATCTCCAACAACGCCGAGTACGGTGAGTACGTGACCGGTCCTGAGGTCATCAACGAAGAATCCCGCAAGGCCATGCGCAACGCTCTGAAGCGCATCCAGGACGGCGAATACGCGAAGATGTTCATCAGCGAAGGTGCTACCAACTATCCTTCGATGACCGCCAAGCGTCGTAACAACGCCGCCCACGGCATCGAAATCATCGGCGAGCAACTGCGCTCGATGATGCCGTGGATCTCGGCCAACAAGATCGTCGACAAGACCAAGAACTGAGTCTTGCCTCGATAGATTAAAAACGCGGCTTCGGCCGCGTTTTTTCGTTTAGGCAGTCAGCTTCTGGTATAAAGCGACCAGAGGCCTGCCGTTAGAACCTGTTTCGCCGGCCTCTGTCGAACTTATTCCACCCAGTTGCAAGGTGCATTTCATGAGCGAACGTCCCGAAGAGCCGAACAAGCCCTCCGACGCCGAAAGCCTGCTACCTGTCGATGAGCATGTTGAGGAAGGTCACGACGCCGAAGGGCGCAAGGTCCGGCATCGCGGTATCTACCTGCTGCCCAACCTCTTCACCACCGCTAACCTGTTCGCCGGTTTCTACTCGATCATCAACTCCATCAGTGCGCAGAGCGCCCTGAGCGCGGGTGATCCGCGCGAGGCGAGCAAGTACTTCGCCTTCGCTGCGATCGCCATCTTCGTCGCCATGGTCCTGGACAGCCTCGATGGCCGTGTGGCGCGGATGACCAACACGCAAAGCGCCTTCGGTGCCGAGTACGACTCGTTGTCGGACATGGTTGCCTTCGGTGTGGCGCCTGCGTTACTGGCCTTTGGCTGGGCGCTGGGCGACATGGGCAAGGTCGGCTGGATGGTCGCCTTCATCTATGTGGCCGGTGCCGCGTTGCGTCTGGCGCGTTTCAACACCCAGGTCGGCACCGCCGACAAGCGCTACTTCATCGGTCTGGCCAGCCCGGCCGCGGCAGGTGTGGTCGCCGGTACCGTGTGGGCCTTCAGCGATTACGGTATCCAGGGTTCAAAACTGTCGTTCCTGGTGGCGCTGCTGGTGGCTGCTGCAGGCATGCTGATGGTCAGCAACATCAAGTACAACAGCTTCAAGGAGCTGGATCTCAAGGGGCGCGTACCCTTTGTTGCGATTCTGGCCGTGGTGCTGGTGTTCGCCGTGGTGTTCAGCGATCCACCACGGATTCTGCTGCTGATCTTCCTCGGCTATGCGGTTTCAGGCCCAGTGCAGTACTTGCTGCGCGGTCGTCGTCGCAAAGTCTGAAAAAAGATTTAATGCTGGAATAACTCTCCGGCTCCATAGTCTTACTGGTACATCCGCCACCAGTGCTGTGGAGCCGCCATGCTCATCAAGCTTCCCAAGTCGTCCGATTGCAACGAATCGGACGTTACCCCTGAAAGTGTCTATTTCTCTCGCCGCTCTGTATTGGGTGCCTCTCTAGCCGGGTTTGCGTTGGGCGCTTTGCCTGTGCTCGGCCAGGCCGCCGAACCTTCGCGCTATGCCGACGTGGAGGCGGGTTCGACGCCTGGCTGGTTCAAGGACAAGCTCGGTGCGACGCGCTGGCAAGCCGTGACGGTCAAGGATGAGGCAATCACGCCATTCAAGGATGCTACCCACTACAACAACTTCTACGAGTTCGGGCCCGACAAGGGGGATCCGGCGGCCAATGCCGGCAGTCTCAAGACCGAGCCCTGGAGCGTGGTGGTCGATGGCGAGGTGGGCAAGCCCGGGCGCTACGCGCTGGAAGACTTCGTCAAGCCCCTGCAGCTTGAGGAGCGTATCTACCGGCTGCGTTGCGTCGAGGCCTGGTCGATGGTCATTCCCTGGCTGGGCTTTCCGCTGTCTGAGGTACTCAAGCAGGTCGAGCCGACTTCGAAGGCTCGTTATGTTCGTTTCGAAACGCTGCAGGATCCCAAGAGCATGCCGGGTCAGCGCTCGGGCTTTGCGCTGATCGACTGGCCCTACGTGGAAGGATTGCGCCTGGATGAGGCGATGAATCCGCTGGCTATCCTGGCGGTGGGCATGTATGGGCGCGAGTTGCCCAATCAGAACGGTGCGCCGCTGCGTCTGGTAGTGCCGTGGAAGTATGGGTTCAAGAGCATCAAGTCGATCGTGCGTATCAGTCTGGTGGCCGAGCAGCCGCAGACCACCTGGCAGGGGCTGGCGCCGAGCGAGTATGGCTTCTATGCCAACGTCAATCCGCAGGTCGATCACCCGCGTTGGAGCCAGGCGCGTGAGCGGCGGCTGCCCAGCGGCCTGTTCAGCCCCAATGTTCGTACCACCCAGATGTTCAATGGCTATGAGGACGAGGTTGCATCTCTTTATAGCGGTCTCGACCTGCGGAAGAACTACTGATGCGTTATCCCTGGTTTCGCTTGGCGATCTTCATCATTGGCTGTCTGTTCCCGGCCTGGTGGTTGTATGAGGCGGCCATGAACCTGCTCGGGCCGGATCCAGGGAAAATTCTGGTAGACAGGCTGGGGCTTGGTGCCCTGGTATTCCTGCTGGTAACGCTGGGTATGAGCCCTCTGCAGCGCCTGACGGGGTGGGGTGGCTGGATCGTCGCGCGACGACAGCTGGGATTGTGGTGTTTTGCCTATATTGTCCTGCACATGACGGCCTATATGGTCTTCATCCTCGGGCTCGACTGGGGGCAGCTTGGTGTCGAGCTGCGCAAGCGGCCCTATATCATCGTCGGGGTACTCGCGTTCCTGGGGCTGCTGGCCTTGGCGGTGACCTCCAACCGTTATAGCCAGAGACGGCTCGGTGCGCGCTGGAAGAAGCTGCACAAGCTGGTCTATGTGATCCTCGGGCTGGGCCTGCTGCATTTCCTGTGGATTGTGCGTTCGGATCTGCAGGAGTGGGCTATCTATGCCGGGGTAGGGGCACTGTTGATGGTGATGCGGGTTCCACCGGTGTGGCGGCGGGTGCCCCGTCTGATAGGCCGGCGTGCTTAAGCTTTTCATTCTTATGGTTTTTTTTGAAATTAACGCTTGACGCCCTCTCAGATCCCCTTATAATGC
>NZ_JABWRO010000087.1:0-24603 GCF_014268985.1 Pseudomonas sp. RW10S2
TGATGAGCAACTTGTTCGGAGTTTCCCTAACTCATCAGCAAGCCGCCCGGCCAAGCTCAAGCACAGTTAACGCCAGCCTGGCAAGGCTAGCGTCTGGGATTGCCCTAACCTCTCGACACCGTAGCCGCGCTCTGTACTCCATCCACCAAACGCACGATACCTAGCGGATTAGAGTCCTTTAGCGCATCCGGCAACAATGCATCCGGGTAGTTCTGGTAACACACCGGCCGCAGGAAGCGGTTGATCGACAGACTCCCCACCGAGGTACCGCGCGCGTCCGACGTCGCCGGGTATGGCCCGCCATGCACCATGGCATCACACACCTCGACGCCAGTGGGGTAACCGTTAAGCAACAAACGCCCCGCCTTGCGTTCAAGCACCGGTACTAATGGGGCAAACGCCTGGAGGTCATCCGGCTCGGCAATCAGCGTTGCCGTGAGCTGGCCATGCAATGACTGCAATACTTGCAGCAACTGCGCTTGGTCAGCCACCTCCACCAGCACGGTGGCCGGGCCGAACACCTCCTCCTGGAGCAGCGCGTCTCCCAACAACAGCAACCGGGCATCGGCCTGGAACAGCTGGGGCTGAGCCCGCTGCCCTTGCTGGGATGAGCCGGCCAGGTGGTGAATGCGGGGGTGTGCGTGCAGGGCCGCGACACCGCGAGCATAATTGGCGAGGGTGCCAGCGTTGAGCATGGTCTGTGCCGGCTGCTCGGCCATGTGCCCGGCAAGGTGCTCGACAAACTGCGAGAACGCCGGAGAGCGAAGGCCGATGACTAAACCCGGGTTGGTACAGAACTGTCCGCCCCCTTGCACCACCGACGCCACCAGGTCCGCCGCGATGCCTTCGCCACGTCGAGTCAGCGCGCCTGGCAATATGACCACCGGGTTGATGCTGCTCATTTCGGCGAACACCGGAATCGGCTGCGGCCTGGCAGCGGCCATGTCGCACAGGGCACGGCCACCCTTGAGCGAGCCGGTAAAACCAACGGCCTGAATCGCCGGGTGCTTCACCAACTGCTCACCCACGCCCCCTCCAAAAATCATGTTGAAGGTGCCATCAGGCATGCCGGTGCGTTGGGCCGCCCGCACGATGGCATCGGCCACGCACTCGGCAGTGGCCATGTGCCCGGAGTGCGCCTTGAACACCACAGGGCAACCCGCTGCGAGCGCAGCGGCGGTATCGCCACCTGCGGTGGAAAAGGCCAGCGGGAAGTTGCTGGCCCCAAACACCGCCACCGGCCCAATGCCGACCTGGCATTGCCGCAGGTCCACCCGTGGCAACGGCTGGCGCTCGGGCTGGGCACGGTCAATACGCGCCCCCAACCACTCGCCGCGGCGCAGCACCTGGGCGAACAGGCGCATCTGGTTGCTGGTGCGCGCCCGCTCGCCCTTGATGCGCGCTTCGGGCAAGGCTGTTTCGCGGCACACCAGGGCAACGAAGGTGTCATCCAGCAGGTCGATTTCTTCGGCTATGGCATCGAGAAACGCGGCCCGCAGTTCGGGTGGCAAGTGCCGGTAGGCAGGGAACGCCGCCTCTGCAGCCTGCGCAGCGGCGTCCACCTCGTCAGGGGTGGCTTGGGTAAACCGGTAAGGCAGCGTTTCGCCAGTGCTGGCATCGACGCTGTACAGTGCCACGGAACCAGCAGCACTGCGGGCCCCGGCGATGTAGTTGTAACCAAGTAGATTGGGCATAACGACCTCTTCAACCTCAGAGAATGGCAACCGACCCGGGCACTCTCGGTGCTTGCGCCTCGACAATGCCATTGCGCAGTGGCGCGCCGAACTCGGTGATGGCAATTTCAAAGGTATCGCCCGGCGCGGCCTTGATGCCGTCGGCAAACGACAGCGTGGCCGTGCCGAAGTAATGCACGTGCACATCACCCGGCCGCTGGAACTGCGCGTACTTGAAGTGGTGAAATTCCAGGTTCTGCAGGCTGTGGCACATGTTCTGCTCGCCAGACAGGAACTCACGCTCCCACAGCACCTTGCCATCACGCCAGATGCGGCTGCTGCCTTGCAGGTGCGCCGGCAGTTCGCCCACCCGCAACTCCGGGCCATAGGCACAGGCGCGTAGCTTGGAATGGGCCAGGTACAGGTAATTGCGCCGCTCCATGACATGGTCGGAATACTCGTTGCCCAAGGCATACCCCAGGCGGTGGGGCGTACCGTCATCGCCGATCACGTACAGGCCCACCAGCTCGGGTTCCTCGCCGGCATCCTCGGCAAAAGCCGGCAGCGGCAGATCGGCCCCGGGGCGCACGACGATGCTGCCATCCCCCTTGTAGAACCACTCCGGTTGCGCGCCAACCTCACCCGCTGCCGGCTTGCCGCCTTCCAGGCCCCATTTGAAGATGCGCATGGTGTCGGTCAGCGACGTTTCATCCTGCTCGCCATGCTGGTGCATCTTATCACGCGTCGCCGCGCTGCCCAGGTGGGTCAGGCCGGTGCCACTGACCAGGCAATGGGCCGGGTCTTCGTGGTCCAGCGGCGGCAGTACCCTGCCCGCTTCCAGCAGCTCGGCGTAGTCGGGGCCTGGGTCAGTGCCACGCGCCAGCACTTGCTGAACCAGGCCATGCCCGGCACGGATTGCCGCCAGGGCAAGCTCACGGGTGCTGGAGGTTGCACGTACCGGGTGCACCTGGGCACCTTCCACCACGCCCACCCGGCGCTGGCCGGCCACGTCTTCGAATTGAATCAACCGCATGTGTCACTCTCCTTGCCTGGCCGGGGCACCGCCGCGCCGGGGTGCCCCCGCGCATTCATTCGATGATGTTGAAGTCCGAGAGGTACTCTTCGGAAATTTCCAGGCCCAGGCCCGGCTTGTCGTCGTCCAGCTGGATATAGCCGTTGACGGGCTGCGGTTCGCCCTTGAACACGTAGTAGAACAACTCGTTGCCCACCTCTACGTCGAACACCGGGAAGAACTCGGCCATCGGCGAGGCGGTGCTGGCCATGGTGAGGTGGTAGTTGTGCATCTGCCCGGCATGGGGAATGACCGGCACCGACCAGGCTTCGGCCATGGCGTTGATCTTGCGCGCGGCAGTGATGCCGCCGACGCGGTTGGTGTCGTACTGGATCACGTCCACGGCGCGGCGCTCGAGCAGGTCCTTGAAGCCATGGCCGGTGAACTCGTGCTCGCCGCCTGAAATCGGCATGATGCCCATCTTCTTCAGCTCGATATAACCTTCGATGTCGTCGGCGATCACCGGCTCTTCCAGCCAGCGCGGCTCGAATTCGGCCAGTTTTGGCAGCATCCGGCGGGCATATTCCAGCGTCCAGCCCATGTAGCACTCAAGCATGATGTCCACGTCGGGGCCGGCCAGTTCACGCAGGGCGCGCACTTGCTCGATGTTTCGGCGCATGCCGGCCGGACCGTCCTTGGGGCCGTAGCCAAAGCGCATTTTCAGGGCAGTGAAGCCTTGGTTGAGGTAGCCCTGGGCTTCTTCGAGGAACAGGTCGAGGTTGTCATTGGCGTACAGCTTGGAGGCGTAGGTCCAGATCTTTTCCTTGGTGCGGCCACCCAGCAGCTTGAACACCGGCTTGTTCACCGCCTTGCCCATGATGTCCCAGATCGCCAGGTCAATTGCCGAAATGGCGGCCATGCCAATGCCCTTGCGGCCCCAGGCGTGGGTGCGGCGGTACATCTTTTGCCAGATGTACTCGCTGTCGAACGGGTCTTCGCCAATGCAGATCGGCGCCAGGTACAGGTCGATGATTTCCTTGGCCACCCGTGGCGCCAGGGCGCAGTTGCCGATGCCGACGATGCCGGTGTCGGTTTCGATTTCGACCACCAGCCAGCCGTGGAAGCGGAATGAGCCCATGGCATCGCCACGCTCGAACAGGATGTCGCTGGCGTTGGTGCAGAAGTGCGCCTGGGGCGGCACGACCTTGCCTTTCCATTCAAAAACACGGGTACGAACGGCTTTGATTTTCATGCTTGCAGGTTCCTTTCAATAGAGCGTGTTGATCAGCCAACCTGCGCCGGCTCCAGCGCGGCAGGCGTGGGTTTGGAGAATTTGAGCCGGGACAGCAGCCAGGCGCCCAGCACACCCATGATTGCCAGGGCGAACATGCCCGCACGCGGGTCGGCGAACAGGGTTTCGGTGAGGGTCTTGAGGTTCGGTGCCACGAAGCCGCCGAGGTTGCCCAGCGAGTTGATCAGGGCGATGCCGCTGGCGGCGGCCGCGCCGCTGAGGTAGCCGGTGGGCAAGGTCCAGAACAACGGCTGCACGGCAACAAAGCCTGCGGCGGCGAAACAGAACGCCAGCACCGCCAGTGGCAGGCTGCCGGCCAGTGCCGAGGCAGCAATGCCCGCCGCGGCCATGGCCAACATGGCCACCGCCAGTTGGCGATGCTGGCCGGTGCGGTCGGCATGGCGGGTGACCAGGCGCGTCACCACCAGGGCGCAGGCCCAGGGGATAGCGGTGTACAAGCCCACGCTCAGGCCCACCTGGCCGTCGAGGAAGCTGGCGACGCGCGTCGGCAGGTAGAACACCACGCCGTACACGCTCATCTGCACGGTGAAATACACCAGGCAGAACTTCATCACCTGGGCGTTGCGCAATGCGCCCAGGAAGCCGTGCGGGCCTTGGGCCTGCTTTTGTGCATCTTCTTCGGCCAGCTGGCTTTCAAGTGCATCCTTTTGCGCATCGCTCAGCCAGCGGGCGTGGCGTGGGCGGTCGACCAGGTAGAAGTAGGCGGCGATGCCAACCAGCGAGGCCAGCAACCCTTCCACCACGAACAGCCACTGCCAGTTGCGCAGGCCGAACACGTCATGAAACTCCAGCAGCCAGCCCGACAACGGGCCGCCCAGCACCAGCGCCAGCGGCAGGCCAAAGTAGAACAGGCCCAGCGCCTGGGCGCGGCTGCGCTGCGGGAACCAGTAAGTGAGGTAGAGGATGATGCCGGGGAAGAAGCCGGCCTCGGCAATGCCCAGCAAGAAACGCAGCACGTAGAAGGTGGTGGCGTTGTCGGCAAACATCATCGCCGCACTGACCAGGCCCCAGGTGACCATTATCCGGCACAGCCAGACGCGGGCGCCCAGGCGGTGCAGCATCAGGTTGCTGGGCACTTCGAAGCAGGCGTAGCCGATGAAGAAGATACTGGCACCGAAGGCGAAGGCGACGTCGCTCAGGCCGGTGTCGGCCTGCAGGAAAGCCCGGGCGTAACCGACGTTCGCGCGGTCGATGAAGGCCAAGACGTACATCAGGATCAGAAAAGGCAGCAGCCGCGCGCGGCTGGTGGAAATGGCCGAAGCCAGGGAGCTGGCGTGATCGCTCATGGAGGTGTCCCCGCTGTTGCCCTGTGTGCCCCGAGACGCTTTGGGGCGGGCTTTTTGTTGTTGGTGTTGGGGCGACTTTAGAGGGGGCAGGCCTGACTGGATAATCACTTATGCGTATCCATCGATAGCCTGGGGTAATACCTTTTTACGGTTCAGGGGTGGTGGGGTTATCGCCTTTGAGACCCAGAAAGCGTGTTGCCTGTGCTTGCCCCGCGAAGAGGCCAGCACAGGCAACACAATCCAGCTGGCCCTGTGGCCTACAACAGTTTGAGGGTATACGTCAGAATCAGCCGGTTCTCATCCACATCGGCCACATGATTGGAACGCACCGCCGCATTGCGCCAGCGAACGCCCAGGTTCTTCAGCGGCCCGCTCTGGATCACATAGGTGACGTCCAGGTCGCGCTCCCACGCTTGCCCATCGCTGCCGCCTGCCACCTGGGCGTGATCACCGCTGGCGTAGCGAGTCATAAACGTTAAACCCGGGATGCCAAGGGCAACGAAGTCATAGTCATATCGCACCTGCCAGGAGCGCTCACCCGCCGTGGTGAAGTTGCGCACCTGGATGTCGTTGACCAACGGCGTGCTGGTACCCGCGATGTAGACCATCCCGTTGTCGCCATACATGCGCTGGTAACCCGCGCCAAGGGTATGCCCGCCACGCTTGGCACTGACGAAACTGGTGAGGGCGCGGTTATCCAGGTTGCCCAGGTCGGCGCTGCCCTCTTCACGGGTGCTGAACCAGCCCACATTGGCGGCCAGGGTCCAGTCACCCAGTGGCTGCTTGTGGCTGAAGCTGTAGTAGTTCTGCCGATAAATGTCCTGCAGCCGGGCCTGCCACACGCCTACCTGGGTGCGCTCGGCATTGAAGCGGTAATCGCCGCCCACATAGTTGAAACGGTCGGCAAACACACCACCGCGGCCGTCCACCGACAAGTCTTCATGGTTGGTGGAGTTGCGCTGGCTCAGCGAACGCATCTGCCCGGCCTGCAGGTTCAGGCCGGCAATTTCCTTCGAACTCAGCATGCCACCCTGAAAGGTCTGCGGCAGCAGGCGGCCGTCGTTGCGCAGCAGGATCGGCAGCTCGGGCATCAACTCGCCCACCTTCAGTTCGGTCTTTGAAAACCGCAGCTTGGGCGCCAACCCCACCCGCGAGAACTCATCCGCCGCCCGGCCATCATCGTGCCGGGGCAGTAGCCCCGAGCCGCTGCGCGCGGGGCTGCTGTCGAGCTTCACGCCCAACTGGCCAAGCACGTCGACGCCCACACCCAACGGCCCGGCGGTGTACCCCGAGTTGGCTTGCAACAAAAAGCCCTGAGCCCACTCTTCCTGCTTCGACTGCGCCGCGCCGGGCTGGCGAAAGTCACGGTTGAAATACAGGTTGCGCAGGCCCAACGTGATGCTGGCATCGTCGATAAACCCTTCGGCACTAGCGATTTGTGGCAAGCAGGTAAGCAACAGCGGTGTCACCGCACTGCCGGTCAGCAGGTAGGAAAAGGCTTTTGTCATTGTTGTTTTTCCTTTTTACAGGGTGATGCGAGCCGTGGAGCCGACAGGCTCCAGGCGCGGTTGAAAGCAGGAAAAAGCGGTCCCGAACGGAGCCGCCATGCACTCAGCGGGCGTTGCGCCCCATGCGGCAGGCAATCTCGAAGGCCTGGCGGGTGGCGCCGACATTGGCCTTGCCCTGGCCTGCGATGTCGAACGCGGTGCCGTGGGCCGGGGTGGTGATCGGGATTGGCAGGCCACCCTGCACCGTCACACCACGGGAGAAGCCCATCAGCTTGATGGCGATCTGGCCCTGGTCGTGGTACATGGTCACCACCGCATCAAAGGCCTGGGCGTCGCCCTGCACCTTCAGGAAGATAGTGTCCCCCGGGTAGGGGCCATCGGCGTCGATGCCCTGCTCCCGCGCGCGCTGCACCGCCGGGCCGATGATGTCCAGCTCTTCGCGGCCAAAGCTGCCGTTGTCGCCATTATGCGGGTTCAGGCCACAAACGCCGATGCGTGGGCGCTGCAAACCGTTGCGCTTGAGCGCGGTGTCGATCAGGCCAATGGCTTCGAGCACGCGCGCCTGGCTGAGCATGCCGGGCACTTCGGCCAACGCCACGTGGGAAGTTACTCGCGAGGTCCACAAGTTATCGAGCACGTTGAATTCGCAGAACGGCCCGCTGAAATTCAGGCGTTCGGCAAACCAGTGCAGCTCGTCGCTGTGGCCCATGCCGGCCATGTGCAGCGAAGTCTTGTTCAGCGGGCCGAACAGGATGGCGTCGGTCTTGCCCGAGTCGGTGAGCTCCAGCGCCACGGCCAAGGTGTCGAGGCTGTAACGCCCGCCAATCACGCTGGCTTCGCTGCGCGGGAACTCGCCAATGGCGGCGCCTCGGTAGGGGAACAACAGCGGCGTGTCGTCGGCAAAATCCAGCACGTCGAGCGAATCGATACGCCGGTACGGGAACTCACAACCCGCGATCTGCATGCCACGGCGCATCTCCTGCTCATCGGCAATCAGCACCACTTGCGCCTTGCCGCGCACCTCGGGTTCGGCCAACAGGCGGGCAATCAGTTCGGGGCCGATACCGGCCGGGTCACCCAGTACCATGGCCAGGCGTGGAAGGGTTTGCTTGTTCATGCGGGGGTCCTTGTGTGGGGCAACACCTGATTCAGGCGCAAGGTGTCGGGCACGGTGCGGTACAGGCGCCGTGCGTTGCTGTAGAAAAGCTGTTGCTGGGCGGTGTGCGGCAAGTCGGCGACGATGTGCTTGAAGCCGCTGTAAATGGTGTCGAAGCTGCCGCACAGGCCATCGACCGGGAAGTTGCTGGCAAACATCGCCCGTTCGCTGCCAAACAACGCGATGACCTGGCGCACGATCCAGGCGTTGTCCTCGGCACGCCAGGGTTGGCCGGCCTGGCCAATGCCCGAGATCTTCACCGCCACGTTGTCGCATCGGGCAAACCGCGCCATGGCCGCGTGCCAGTCCGCCAGGCCTTGCGGGCTGCGGTCCGAAGGCAGGCCGGCATGGTTCAGAATCAGCAACGTATCGGGAAAGTCCTGCGCCAGGCGGGCAGCCTCGTCGAGGTTCCACCACGGGGTTTGCAGGTCGAAATGCAGGCCGTGGCGCGCCAGCTGCGCATAGCCATGGCGCCAGTTCACGTCGCTCATCAGGCTGTGCAGGCGCCCAACCTCGGCCGGGCACGATGGCCCACCGGGCTTGTGGCGTACGCTGCGTACTCGCTCGAACGCCGCCTGTTCGGCCAGCACCCGGGCGGCGTCCGGCGCGTCCAGCCAAGCCTGGGCCACCACGGCATTGGGCGCCCCGTAACGTGCTGCCAGGCCATGGATGAAGCGCGTTTCACCCACTGGGTCACGCGGGTCCCATTCGGTTTCCACGTAGACGGTTTCGACCACCTGATGCCTGCCTGCGTCGGCTAGGTAATCTTCGGGAAAGTAGCGCCGCTTGAGGGCACTGTAATCCCCGTAACGAAACGGGATGTTTCCGGTGCCCGACAGCCACGGGTGCGGGTTGTTCAGCGGGTCCCAGAAATGATGATGGGCATCGACGATCGGCCCTTCGTACAACTCAGCCATGGTGTACCTCGGTCTTGTCCAGCGAGATCAACAGCGTGCCGACGATGAACAGCCCCGAGCACAGGGCAAAGAAGCCAAGCACCGCCGGGTAGCCGCCCAGGTGCTGCAACAGCACGCCCACCAGGATCGGCACCACGATGCCGCCCAGGCTGCCGGCCAGGTTCATCACCCCACCGATCAGGCCCACCCGCGACGGTGCCGCGAGCAGCGCCGGGAAGCTCCAGTACAAGCTGCCCCACATCAGGAAGAACGCCGTCAAAGACAGCAACGCCACCGCCGCGTAGGCGTCGCTCAGGCCAGGCAGCAGCAGGAAGGCGCACAGCGCCACCAGGCCCGAGAAGGTCAAAAGGCCTTTGGCCGCCAAACCACGGCGCACACCCTTGCGGATCAGGGTGTCGCACAGGAATCCGCCCACCAGCGAGCCCACTGCGCCACACAGGAAAATGATGAACGTGGCCGCCCCGATGCCCTTGATGTCGAAGCCACGGGCATGGGCCAGGTAGCTCGGCCCCCAGGTCAGCAAGCCAAAGAACACCATCGCCCAGCTGGCGCGGCCCAGCAGGATGCCGGTAAGCGAACGCGCCGCGATGCCCAGCCCTTTGGCCGGCTGTTGCGCCGCCTCGGCCAACGGTACGGCGCGGCCGTGGTTGATTTTGTCCAGCTCAGCGGCGTTGACGGCGGCATGCTCGGCGGGGTTGTCGCGCAGGTAGTGCCAGGCCAGCCAGGCCATGGCCAGCGTGGCGATACCGGCGACGAAGAAGGCGATGCGCCACGAGCCAAGCACGGCGATCAGGTAGGCGATGATCAAACCGCCCAAGGCCGCGCCCAGCGGGCCGCCACAATCCATCAGCACCGCGCCGCGGCTGCGCTCGTTGGCGCCCAGCCACAATGAGTTGAGCTTGCCGCCCGAGGGGAACAGTGGCGCCTCCGCCGCACCCAGGGCAACCCGGGCGAACATCAGCGACAGGCCACCGGTGGTGAACGCCGCCAAGGTCTGGAACGCGCCCCACAGGCCGGTGGACCAACCAATGACCCGGCGCGGGCCGAAGCGGTCAATCAACCAGCCACCAGGAATTTGTAACAGCGCGTAAGCCCAGAAGAAACTGCTGAGAATCAGCCCCTGCATGCTGGGCGAAAGCTCGAACTCCGCGGCAATGGTAGGCATGGCAATGGACAGCGAAACACGGTCGATCAGGTTGATCACCGTCAGGGCAAAAATGATTGCGAAGATGCGCCAGCGCACGTTGCTGGCCTTCAGCGCGACAGGTGTGTCGGCCGATTGCCCAGCGTGCAGCACAGGGTTTTGTGCCTGAGCCATGGGAGGTACCTCTGCTTGTTATTGTTGTAATCCGGTAATGTCCGGCAGTGCCAATATGGCCGGGCCGTCGATAACCGTCTAATCAAAGCTGCTCATACAGCCATTGCCTGTGGTTATCGCTCAGCTATAACCCCTGGCTATCGGTGTATGCGTAACTTTGAGTGGACGCTTATCGGTTAGCTGCGCAGACTTCGGTGACCCATAACAAAGACAACAAAGAGGTCCCCATGCGAAACGCCTACGCGCGTCACATTTCGTCGTTGCTGGCCGCCTGCGGCCTGCTGTGCGCCACCGCCCTGCCCGCCCTTGCCGACACCTGGAAGCCCGAGAAGAACGTCGAGATCGTCGTGGCCGGCGGCCCCGGCGGCGGCACCGACCAGCTGGCGCGCCTGATCCAGCAAGCGATCAGCCAGCATCACCTGCTGGACGTCAACACCGTGGTGCTGAACAAAGGCGGTGGCAACGGCGCCGAAGCCTTCCTCGACATGAAACTGGCCCAGGGCGATGCCCACAAGCTGGTGATCGGCACCAACAACGTGTACCTGCTGCCGTTGGTGGCCAAGCTGGGCTACCAGTGGACCGACCTTACCCCGGTGGCCGCCGTGGCCGAGGACGACTTCATTCTCTGGACCTACCAGGACGCCCCCTGGGGCGACGCCGCCGCGTTCAAGGAGGCGCTCGCAAGCAATACCGGCAAGATGCGCTTTGGCGGCAGCCAGTCCAAGGACGTGGACCAGACACTGGCCCTGCTGATTGGCCAGCAGGTGGGCAGCAAGCTCACCTACATCCCCTTCAAAAGCGGCAGCGAGGCTTCGATCCAGTTGGCCGGCAAGCACATTGCCGCCAACCTCAACAACCCGGCCGAAAGCCTCAGCCAGTGGCGCGGCGGCCAGGTGCGGCCGCTGTGCGTGTTCAGCCGTGAGCGGATGATCTACCGCGACAAGGTCACCGCCGAACAGTCCTGGGCCGACATCCCTACCTGCCATGAACAGGGCCTGGCCATTGAGCAGTACCGCTTCCCCCGCACAGTCTTCCTGCCCGGCGCGATCAGCGACGAACAGCGGGCGTTCTATGTGGAGTTGCTGCGCAAAGTCAGCCAGACGCCAGAGTTCAAGGCCTACATCGAGCGCTCGGCGCTGGCGCCGACCTTCCTCGAAGGCCAGGCGCTGGTGAGCTACATCGAACAGGACCGTGAACGCGTGATGCCACTGTTCAAGGACGCCGGCTGGCTGCGCCAGTGAGCGCGACAAGGGAGACCACCATGTCCACCACCAACGATGCGCCTCTGGTTGCCACCCGCTGGGTGGAAATCGGCCTGGCCCTGTTCACCGCCGCGCTGGGCGGCACCCTCATATACGGCAGCCTGGCCATCGGCATTGGCTGGGGCGATGCCGGGCCAGAGGCAGGCTACTTCCCGTTCTACATCGGCCTGCTGCTGAGCTGCGCCAGCCTGGGCAACCTGCTGCTGGCCGTGGTGCGGCGCCAGGCCATGGCCGAAGCGTTCGTCGGGCGCCGGGCATTTGCCCAGGTGCTGGCCGTGTTCGTACCCATTGCCGTGTACGTGGCGGCGATGCCCTTTATGGGCATCTACCTGGCTTCGGTGCTGTTCATCGGTGGGTTCATGTGGCGAGCGCGCAAGGCTGGGCAAGGCCACCGCTGGCTGACCATCGCGCTGATCCCCTGCTGCGCCGCACTGGCCAGCTACCTGATTTTCGCGGTCTGGTTCAAGGTACCGCTGCAGGCCGGCGTGCTGGGTGACCTGGCGAGCTACCTGGGAGGGCTGCGGCCATGAGTGAAATCGATTCGTTGATGCAGGGCTTAAGCCTGATTCTCACCGCCCACCACCTGGGCCTGATGGTGGTCGGCGTGCTGCTTGGCATACTGGTCGGTGTGCTGCCGGGGCTGGGTGCACCCAACGGCGTGGCATTGCTGTTGCCGCTGACCTTCACCATGGAGCCGGTGTCGGCAATCATTTTGCTGTCGTGCATGTACTGGGGGGCGTTGTTCGGCGGTTCGATCACCTCGATCCTGTTCAACATCCCCGGCGAGCCTTCATCGGTGGCGACCACCTTCGACGGCTACCCCATGGCCCGCAACGGCCAGGCCGGCGAAGCACTTACGGCAGCGTTCACTTCGGCACTGCTGGGTGCCCTGATGGGTGTGTTGCTGCTGACGTTCCTGTCTACCCACATTGCCAAGTTCGCCATGGAATTCAGTTCACCGGAGTTTTTTGCGGTGTACCTGCTGGCGTTTTGCACCTTCATCGGCCTGAGCAAAAACCCGCCACTGAAAACCGTGGTGGCGATGATGATCGGCTTCGGCATGGCCGCGGTGGGCATGGACACGGTGTCCGGCGAACTGCGCCTGACCTTCGACCAACCCTGGCTGCTGTCGGGTTTGAGCTTCGAGGTGGCGGTGATCGGCCTGTTCGGCATTGGCGAAATCCTTTGCACCGTCGAGGAAGGCCTGGTGTTTCGCGGCGAACGGGCACGCATCACGCCCATGGTGATATTACGTACCTGGGCCAAGTTGCCCCGCTACTGGCTGACCTGGCTGCGCAGCGCGCTGGTCGGCTGCTGGATGGGTGTGACCCCGGGAGGCCCGACGGCGGCGTCGTTCATGAGCTACAGCCTGGCGCGGCGCTTCTCGAAAAACCGCGAGCGCTTCGGCAGCGGCGAGGTGGAAGGCGTGATCGCGCCGGAAACCGCCGACCACAGCGCCGGCACCAGCGCCCTGCTGCCGATGCTCACCCTGGGCATCCCCGGCTCGGCCACGGCAGCAGTGATGCTGGGCGGGTTGATGATCTGGGGCCTGCACCCGGGGCCGACACTGTTTGTTGAACAGCACGATTTTGTCTGGGGCCTGATTGCCAGCATGTACCTGGGCAACGTCGTCAGCCTGATCGTAGTGCTGGCCACAGTGCCGCTGTTTGCCTCGATCCTGCGCATCCCGTTCTCGATCATCGCGCCGATCATCATCATGGTGTGCGCCATCGGTGCCTACTCGGTGCACAACTCCATGACCGACGTGGGCCTGATGCTGGTGTTCGGCGCGCTGGGTTACCTGTTCAAGAAGCTTGGCTACCCCATCGCGCCGCTGGTGCTGGCTGCCGTGCTGGGTGACAAGGCCGAGGATGCGTTCCGCCAGTCGATGCTGTTCTCGGACGGGCAACTGTCGATCTTCTGGTCCAACCCGCTGGTGGGCAGCCTGACCTGCGCGGCACTGGTGATGCTGTGCTGGCCGTTGCTGGCCAAAGGCATGAACGGCCTGCGCACCCTGCTTGGCCGCACGCTGGCCCGGCGCATCGCCTGACCCGCCACCGCGCGGGGGCACATGTGCCCCTGCGCGGCTGGCGCCCTCGCCCAATTCTTGTCAATCTTGGCCCTCCCCATGACCACGAGCCAGACCATGTCCCGCATCCCCGACGCCAACATCATCCACAGCCGCCTGCGTTTGCGGCAACTGCGCCTGATGCTGGCCCTGGATGAACTGGGCTCGCTGCGCCGGGCCGCCGAGGAAATCGGCATGACCCAACCGGCCGCGACCAAGATGCTGCATGAAGCCGAAGACTTGCTGGGCGTCGAGCTGTTCGAACGCCTGGCGCGCGGCATGCGCCCCACTCCGTTTGGCGAAACACTGATTTACTACGCACGCATGATCTTTGCCGAGCTGTCGGGCATGCGCGAGGAAATGGTCGCCCTGGAGTCAGGCAACCTGGGCCGGGTCACCATCGGCGCCATCCCGGCGCTGGCTTCGGGTTTGCTCACCCGCACCATTGCCACGCTCAAGCAAAGCCACCCGCGCCTGTCGATGAGCCTGCAGGTGGACACCAGCGACGTGCTGGTGCAAGCCCTGCAGCAGGACCAACTGGATGTGGTACTGGGGCGCATCCCCAGCAACGCACGCACCGACGACCTGCAGTTCGACAGCCTGGGTGAAGAAGACCTGTGCGTGATCGCCGGCGCCCAACACCCCTTGGCCAAGCAGAAAAAACTGGCCTGGACCGAGCTTCAGGACATGACCTGGGTGCTGCAGCAGCACCCCAGCCCAATGCGCACCATCGTCAACCAGGCGTTCCACAACGCCCGCATCGACCTGCCCAGCAGCATCGTCGAAACCACTTCGATCATGACCCTGCTGTCACTGCTGCAGCAAACCGACATGATCGGCATCACGCCCCGCTCGGTGGTCGAGGACTACGCGGGGCGGCACCTGTTGGCCGTGCTGCCCATCCAGCTTGAACCGCGCCTGCCGCCGTATGGCTTGATCACCCGGCGCAATCGCGTGCACTCATCTGCTATGCAAACGTTTATGGCCGTAGTGCATCTAGAACAAACTCGGTCGTAAGCGCTTCATGAACCCCACATTCCAAGCGCTTACCTGATCCCCAATGCTGTGCTCCCGATTTCTGTCTGGAGTTCGCCGACGATGATGCGCACGCCGAAAGGAGCGCGTGTTTCCTATAACGTGCAGACCGCCGTTGACGCAGAACACTGCCTGATTTTGCATCACCAAATGACGCAAGAGGGCGATGATCGCAAGCAGCTTGAACCCATGGCTAAAGCGGCCAAGGCTGAACTGGGGCAGGAAGCGCTGACTGTGACAGCCGATATGGGTTACTCGAATGGCCAGCAGTTCCAGGCATGCGAGAAAGACTCCATTACCGCGTACGTGCCGCCAAACCGAACCTCGAACCCAGGCGGCGAGGCATTATTCGAGCGCAAGGATTTTACCTACCACGCCGAACAGGATCGGTACCAGTGCCCGGCAGGTCAGTGGCTAATGCTGAAGCAACGTCACAAGGGCGACCGGTCTACCAAGCGGCGGTCAGTGATTGCGCCGGATGCGCGCTGAAAGCCCAATGCACGACGGCCAAGCGCCGCTATGTCTCGCGCCACGCTCAAGAGAAAGCCTTTGAGCGTATGGCGCAGCGGATGCAACTGCATCCAGACATGATGCAACGACGCAGATCCATCGTGGAGCACCCGTTTGGCAATCTCAAACACTGGTTATTTGGGAACGGGCGGTTCTTGTTGCGACAACTCGAAGGCACAAGAGCTGAAATGACCTTCGCTGTGACCGCTTACAACTTCAAGCGGGCGATCAGTGTCTTGGGTGCCAAGCAAATCATGCGACTGATGGGCTGAAGAGCCTTTTTCAGCACAAAAACAAACGCCCCGAACAAGTCGGGGCGTTTGTTCCAAGGCCTGTCAGTGTGTTTTCACACAGTCTGTTTCGGCCCTTTTTTCAACGACTTACAGACTTCCACGGAAGTCTGTAGATCCATAACTGGAGCGGGAAACGAGACTCGAACTCGCGACCCCGACCTTGGCAAGGTCGTGCTCTACCAACTGAGCTATTCCCGCAATATGGCGTCCCCTAGGGGACTCGAACCCCTGTTACCGCCGTGAAAGGGCGGTGTCCTAGGCCACTAGACGAAGGGGACATACCCAACGCTTTTCAGCGCACCAGCGATAAAGCCTCGCGGCTTACACTGGATTTATTTCCCAGCACTGCCTAAAGCAATACCGTGAAAACTGGAGCGGGAAACGAGACTCGAACTCGCGACCCCGACCTTGGCAAGGTCGTGCTCTACCAACTGAGCTATTCCCGCGTCGTGATGGGTGCCATTCTAGCGAACTGCCAGGGAAGGTCAACCCCTTGATTCAAAAAAAGTTTTACTTCTGCTCGGAGCCTTCGCGCAGGTGCGGCCAGGCCGCCAGCAGGTAATGCACCATCGACACCAAAGTCAGGCCTGCGGCCACCAGCAACAGCCCGTAACCGAGTGCGACCCAGAAGGTCAGCACCGGCGGATTGCCCAGCAGAATGACCAGCGCCAGCATCTGCGCTGCGGTCTTCCACTTGCCCAGGTTCGACACCGCCACATGCGCCCTCGCCCCCAGCTCGGCCATCCACTCGCGCAATGCCGATACCACGATCTCACGTCCGATGATCACTGCGGCGGGCAGCGTCAGCCAGAAGTTGGCGTGCACCTGCACCAACAGTACCAGCGCCACGGCAACCATCAGTTTGTCGGCGACAGGATCCAGAAACGCCCCGAACGGCGTGCTTTGTTGAAGACGACGGGCCAGATAGCCATCGAGCCAGTCAGTCGCGGCGGCGATGGCGAACACGCTGCTGGCGGCTACGTAACTCCAGTGATAAGGCACGTAGAACAGCAGAATGAAGATCGGGATGAGCAGGACGCGTAGAACGGTGAGCAGGTTTGGAATATTCATCGGTACGACTGGCTGCGAGTTGAACCCGGCATTCTACTCGCTATGCAGGCTCGCATAAATCGACTCGGCAAGCTTTTTACTGATGCCAGGCGCCTTGGCAATCTCGTCGACACTGGCGCGGTTGAGCTCCTGCAAGCCGCCGAAATGTTTCAGCAGGTCGCGGCGGCGCTTCGGTCCGACCCCTGCGACGTCTTCCAGACTTGACGTGCGGCGGGCCTTGCCGCGACGTGCGCGGTGACCAGTGATGGCAAAACGGTGCGCTTCATCGCGAATCTGCTGAATCAGGTGCAGTGCCAGTGAGTCGCCCTTGAGGGTGAATTCGTGGGCGACATCGTTGAGATACAACGTCTCGAACCCGGCCTTGCGGGTCACTCCCTTGGCCACCCCGAGCAAGGTGAGGTCACTCAGCGCCAGCTCCTGCATGACTTCACGCGCCATGTTCAACTGCCCCTTGCCGCCGTCGACCAACAGCACATCGGGCAACTTGCCCTCGCCGTCCTTGATTCGCCCGAAACGACGGGTCAGGGCCTGGTGCATGGCTGCATAATCGTCACCGGCAGTCACGCCTTCGATGTTGAAGCGACGATAGTCGGACTTGAGCGGGCCTTCCGGGCCGAACACCACGCATGAGGCCACGGTAGCCTCGCCGCTGGAGTGGCTGATGTCGTAGCACTCCAGGCGCTGCGGTACTTCCGGCAGGTTGAGCACCTGAGCCAAGGCTTCGAAACGCGCGGCCATGTGCTGGCGGTTGGCCAGACGCGCACTGAGCGCCTGCTCGGCGTTGGTCACTGCCAGTTGCTGCCAGCGCGCCCGAGTCCCTCGGACTCTATGGCTGATGGCGAGGTCGCGACCGCGCAAGGTCTGTACCGCTTCAGTGATGGCCTGGAAGTCCTCGTGGACCACATTGACGATCAGCTCCCCCGGCAGCTCTCGCTCGGCGTTGCCCAGATAGTACTGGGAGAGGAAGGCCGCCATGACTTCGGCCACCTCCTCCTCGATACCCACCTGCGGGAAGAAGTTCTTGCTCCCCAGCACCCGCCCGCCGCGTACGCTGATCAGGTGCACACAGGCCCCGCCCGGGTTGACGAAGGCAGCGACCACATCGACGTCGCCAGATCCCCCTTCCATGTACTGCTGGTCCTGAACCCGACGCAACAAGGCGATCTGGTCGCGCAGCTCGGCGGCCTTCTCGAAATTCAGCGCCATGGCAGCCTGTTCCATCTCGGCGTTGAGCTCGTTGCCCAGTTGCTGGCTACGCCCCTCGAGGAACATCACAGAATGGCGTACGTCTTCGGCATACTCCTCGGGTGCGACCAGGCCGACGCACGGCCCCTTGCAGCGCTTGATCTGATATTGCAGGCACGGACGGGTGCGGTTGGCGTAGTAACTGTCCTCGCACTGACGTACCGAGAACGCTTTCTGCAGCAGGCTCAGGCTTTCACGTATAGCCCCGGCGCTTGGATAAGGGCCGAAGTAGCGCCCCTTGGCTTTTTTCGGACCACGATGGATGCCCAAGCGTGGGAAATCGCCGTCGGAAAGGAAGACGTATGGGTAGGATTTGTCGTCGCGCAACAAAATGTTGTAGGGCGGACGCCACTCCTTGATCAGCGTCTGCTCGAGCAGCAGCGCCTCGGTCTCGTTGGCGGTGATGGTGGTTTCGACCTGAGCGATGCGCCCCACCAGGGCAGCCGTCTTCGGCGCCAGGCCAGTCTTGCGGAAATAGCTGGCCAGACGCTTCTTGAGGTTCTTGGCCTTGCCCACGTAGAGCAGCCGGGACTCGGCATCGAACATCCGGTACACGCCCGGGCGACCGCTACAGGTCGCCAGGAACGCGCTGGCATCAAAGAGTTGGGACATGGGGGATTACAGGCTTGCGTCAACCATACCGTGGCGAACGGCCAGCAATGTCAGTTCGACGTCGCTGGTGACCGAGAGTTTTTCGAAGATCCGATAACGGTAAGTATTGACGGTCTTGGGGGACAGACACAACTTGTCAGAGATGATCTGCACTTTCTGGCAGCCGACAATCATCAGGGCAATCTGGATTTCCCGCTCCGACAGCGTATCGAACGGTGACCCCTGAGGCTGGAACGATTTGAGTGCCAGCTGCTGGGCGATCTGCGGGCTGATATAGCGCTGCCCCGCGAAGGCCAGGCGGATGGCCTGGACCATTTCGTCGAGCCCCGCGCCCTTGGTCAGGTATCCCGCCGCGCCTGCCTGCAGCAAGCGCGTGGGGAACGGGTCTTCCTCGCACACGGTGACGGCCACCACTTTGGTGTCCGGGTGGCTGCGAAGCAATTTGCGCGTGGCTTCCAGACCACCGATTCCGGGCATCTTGACGTCCATGAGGACCACGTCCGGTTTCAGCTCACGGGCAAGCTTCAGAGCGGCCTCGCCCGAATCCGCCTCGCCGACCACTTGCAGGCCATCGATATCGGCCAGCATGCGCGTGATGCCGGTACGCACCAGATCGTGATCATCGACCACAACTACCCTAATCAAGCAGACACCTCGTCATGGGGGCGATTGGATCCGGCCACCTTAACAAAAAATTTCATCGCGAACCTAGCGCAAAGCGTCATTGACATATGGCTGCCGGTCCCCCCTTCGCAGGCGAGTATTTTCGTGGCTTTCGTGGTCTGCAGCCAGACGCCCGACCAGGTGCCAGATCGCCGCCCGATCGGCTGAAGTCAGTCGTCGCAAGATCCCCAGCAGTCGGCTCTCGTCGCCACTGAGGCTTTCCAATGGCGCTGGCGTGCGCAAGCCGCTGAGTACGTAAAGGGCATCGACGCCCTTGGCTGCGAGCGCAGCCAGATAATCGATGCGTGGCGTGCGTTCGCCGCTTTCGTATTTGCCCTGGGCGTTGGGCTCGACCCCGCCTATGTCGCCGAACACTCGCTGGGTCAATCCCAAACGTTCGCGCTCTTCCCTCAAACGCAGACCGAATCCTTTCATTCGACTCCCTTCCTCCCTCGATCAAATACACTTGGGCGCGTCCGGCACCCGGGCGAATAGCCACGAATCCAGTTGGCACTATGCACATTGGATCCAACCAATACAAGCTACCATTACGCCACTTGTCTAAACCTGTACCTACAAAACCCGTATGATGCGGAATCAAGAGCTCGCACCCGCGACCATGACATTGCGCTGCATGCGAACGAAGCAGTCGTCCTCCCCCATTTCGACAAAGCCCGAACGTGCATAGAGTCGCCTGGCCGGGTTACTGCGAAACACCATCAGGCGCAGCAGCGGCAAACGACGTCGCGCTGCCCATTCGGCCAACTGCTCCAGTATCCACCCCCCGATGCCGTGCCCGCGGTGCTCGGGCAGCAGGTGCAGTTCGCGAATGAACAAGGCCTGACGGTCCTGGCTGAGGCTGCAGAAGCCCAGCACCTGCTCGCCCTCCTTCACCAGCCACTGCTCGCGCCAGCCCCAGGCTTCGTCAAAAGCCTCTTCGATCCACAACAGGTCGAACTCGCGGTAATACGGGAGCATGGCACGGCGCGTCAGATCGCGGGCGAAGGTCCGAGAGTCAGCAGTGGCCGGAACGAGTTCACGTGACATTGGGGTCATTGCATCGCTATCCGGCAAAATCATGGGCATGACACGTCGGCGAACTGCCCGGTCCCGCCTTGCACAGTTTGCGTGGCCACAAGCGATCGACCAGCACGCGTTGGCCGTACTCAGGCGAAGCCGATTGATACACGCGTTTGCAACATATCATCGAATTCTCCGGCGCTATTTTCACCTTCAACCTACGATCTACATTGACCAAGGTCACGCGACAGCCACTCGACCGACACCACGCCGCTGACCCGCAGCCCCTTGCCGGAGACAAAAAAGAGGCCGCGCAGGCGGCCTCGATCAGGTCATCCCGGAATTTTCAGCCCACGCTGCACCGCAGGACGTTCCAGGAATTTTGCCAACATTCGCTGCACATCCTTGAACTGGTCAAAGCCCACCAGATCACGGGCGTTGTAGCGGTCCACCAGATTGCGCACCCAGGGGAAGATGGCGATATCGGCGATACTGTACTCATCGACCATCCACTCACGGCCCTTCAGGTGACGATCGAGCACCCCGAGCAGGCGCTTGGATTCGTTGACGTAACGATCACGCGGACGCTTGTCCTCGTAATCCTTGCCAGCGAAGAAATGGAAGAACCCCACCTGGCCAAACATGGGCCCGACGCCGCCCATCTGGAACATCAACCACTGCAAGGTCTGATAGCGCTGGGCGGGGTCCTGACTGAGCAACTTGCCGGTCTTTTCTGCCAGGTACTGGAGAATCGCCCCCGACTCGAACAGCGGCAACGCCCGTCCATCCGGACCAGCAGGATCGAGAATCGCAGGAATCTTGTTGTTGGCGCTGAGCGAGATGAACTCGGGGGTCAACTGATCGTTGGTCTCGAAGCTGACCTTGTGCACCTCGTAGGGCAGGCCGATCTCTTCGAGCATGATCGAGACCTTGACGCCATTGGGTGTGGCCAGAGAATAGAGTTGCAAGCGCTCGGGGTGCTGCGCCGGCCACTTCTGCGTGATGGGAAATGCGGACAGATCGGTCATGGTCGATTCCGAATGCGAGGGGACCATCACTCTAGAACCACCGTCAATGTTTGACCATGGCCTTTTCGGTATCGAGGGTGACGCACCCGCACAGGTGCGCCCCCTGTCGTACGATCAATAGCGTGGCAGTACGGGCCGGGCACCGTTGGAGATGACCACTTCGACGCGCCGGTTGAGCTGGCGCGACTGTGCATCGGCATTGCTTGCTACCGGATACTCCTTGCCGTAGCCGGCAGTGACCATGCGATCACCGGCCACGCCCTGACGACGCAGGGCATTGGCCACCGCCGCCGCACGCTGCTCGGACAATCGCTGGTTGAGCGCATCGCTGCCAGTCGAGTCGGTGAAACCTTCGATCAGTACCTTGCGCTCTGGGTTCTGTTCCAGGTAATGCGCGAGTTGCTGGATGTTACGATGGCTGCCGCCACGCAGTTCGGCACGTCCTGTATCGAACAGCACATCGCCGAAGGTGATGACCGTGCCACGGTCACTGGGTTTGGCATTGAGGTTCTGCAACGCCTTGAGCTGGGCGGTCCGTACATCCAGACGCGCCTGGGTGCGCTGGGCTTCGATGCCCTGCAGGCCGGTTTCAGCCTGACGCAACAAGATGGTCTGCTCGGCAGTTTCGATCCTGCGGTTGGCAAGATAGGCGAGCTGAGTCACCTCGGCGCTCTTGCGGTTCTTGAGCGAAGCCTGCTCGGCTCGTCCCAGGGCGCTATAGGCCTCACGGGTTTCCAGTGCAGCAACGCGACTCGCCTCAGGCTTTGCCTGCAGCACCGAATACGCCTCACGCGCTTCAAGCAACCCAGGGTTTTCCGGAGTGGTACCACAACCGGCCAGCATCAGAGCGAGGACCGAGACACCCGGCAGCAGATGGAATTTCGACATGATGGTTCTCCTCAGCGGGGGGTAGCGGTGGCTTGCGGGGCTTCGAGCAATTCCTGCTTGAGCACCTCGATGCCTTGGCGGGCAGTGTCCAGCTGGGCTTTGGTCTTGCGTGCAGCAGCCTTGCGCTCGGCCAGACGGGCATCGGCCTCGGCCTGCTCGGCAAGTGTCTTCACCTGAGCGGCATTTTTCTCACCCAGCGCGCGCTCCATGGCGTTGAGTTTGTCCTGGGCAGCACGCATCTCCACCGGTGCGTACTGCGTGGCGTCAGCAGAGACCGCTCGGTTGACCGCGCTTCGGGTCAGCTCGATCTGCTCGCCAGGCATGACCGAACTGGCGCAGCCACTCAGGGCCAGAATCAGGCCGGCGGCAGGCAGGGACTTGATAGTGAATCGGGCAGGCATTGAACAACTCCTCGTGAGTTGACGACACACGAACACTGGGCTCCCTCCGTGTTCGTGCGGTGATGGTCGAAAGGATTCAGAGGGCACGGTCGATGTTCATGATGCGGGCGGTTTCAGCCGCTACGAGAGGGGAGCAATCGGTGAGAAACGTAGAACATCTATGCCAGTCTCTTGGAAAAGCATTGCAAGACTATTCCGCAGACCTTGAACACCACATGGGAATTATCCGAACCAACCACTAGGAATTTTCGACAAACCGCATGCTGCATCGGGTAGCCGATGGCTACCCGCCCCAACCGTTCAGCTACGCTCGTGCGCTTGCCGCTTGAGCTTTTCGGTGTCCACACGCACGAACACAGAATCGGCGCTGACGGTCAGCACATCCCCGGCCCAGACTTCGCAGATGACCCGGCTCTTGCGCCCGACCTCGCCTTCGACCCTGGCCTTGAGCAGAAGCTCAACGCCCATGGGCGTGGGCTTGAGGTAAGTCAGGTTGAGGGTGCCGGTGACACAGTCGATACGCGGCAAGCTGCCCGGCTCGCGCCCTTCTGCCCGGTAGTGGTAGGCCATTGCGGTCCAGTTGGAATGGCAGTCCACCAGCATCGCCAGCAGGCCACCGTAGACCAATCCGGGCCAGCCGATGAAGCTACTGTCAGGCGAGTGCCGGCAGAGCAGGTGCACGCCGTCGCTGTCCCAGCGGCTCTGGATATGCAGGCCACTGGGGTGGGAACAACCGCAGCCATAGCAGGAGCCTTCGGGCGCCGCCAGTTGCTGGAGGGAGAGTGCTTTCTCGTTCATACGCTTCCTGTGCTTGTTGGAATGGGAAGGATGGTGGGAGGATGGTAGCGCTCCCCCCTTCCTTGTGCACTCACCTGCAGCGCCAACACAGGATGAGCGCAAGCGTCAAACGACTTGCACCCGACCAGACCTCTCTCGCCGCCGTGTCACGGAGATCAGCAGGATCACCGCCGTAACCCCGGCCGTCATCAAGGTTTCGTAGCGATAGGCATCGCTGAACAGCATGTACCCCAGCACCAGCACGATAGTCCCGATCACCAGCCAGGTGAGCCATGGGAACAACCACATCTTCAATGCAAGCTCCGTCCCCTCACGCTCAGCCCGCGCACGCATGCGCAGTTGCGAAACAGCAATCACCAGGTACACCAGCAGGGCGATGGCCCCCGTGGTCGACAAGAGGAAGCCGAACACCTTGCCCGGGAACACATAGTTGACGAAGCAGCCGGCGAAGCCCGCCAAGGTCGACAGGATCACCGCTACGGTCGGCACACCAGCCCCGGAAATCCGCCGGGTCATGCTCGGCGCCTCGCCGCGAGCGCCCAACGAATAGAGCATCCGCGAGGCCGTGTAGAGCCCGGAGTTCATGCAACTGGTCACCGCCACCAACACCACCAGATCGACCACCAGCTTGGCGCCCGGCACATTGAGCACCTCAAGCACGCGCTGGAACGAGCCCACTGCCTTGAGCCCCGGATCGTTCCAAGCCACCAGCGATACCACCAGAAAGATCGAAGCCAGGTAGAAGATGGCGATGCGGTACACCACCAGGTTTGTGGCGCGACGGATCTTTTCCTTGGGGTTGGCGGTTTCATCGGCGGCAATGGTGACGATCTCGGCACCGAAGAACGAGAAGATCGTGATCAGCACGCCCCCCAGCACCGTGCCGAAGCCATTGGGCATGAAACCTCCGTTGGCCCACAACTGACTGACACCTGAGACCTTGGCCAACGGCCAGACACCGAACAGTGCCAGGCTGCAGATGATGATGAAGGCGAGAATCGCGACCACCTTGATCAACGCGAACCAGTACTCGAAGGCGCCGAAGTTCTTCACGCTGACCAGGTTGGTCCCCGACAGCAGCACCATGATCAGGAAGGCGAATAGCCAGGACGGCACATCGGGAAAATAGGCATGGAGGATGTCGGCGCCAGCGATCGCCTCGACCGGGATGATCAATACCCAGAACCACCAGTACAGCCAGCCGATGGTGAAACCGGCCCAAGGTCCGATGGCCTCGGTGGCGTAGGTGGAAAACGAACCGCTGTTGGGGTTGGCGATAGCCATTTCGCCAAGCATGCGCATCACCAGCAGCACCAGCAGGCCGGTCATGGCATAGGAAATGAGGATCGCCGGACCTGCCGTGGCGATGGCGTTGGAGGAGCCGATGAACAAGCCGGCACCAATGATGCCAGCGATGGAAATCATGGACACCTGGCGCGAAGTCAGGCCGTGCTGCAGCGAACGCTGTTTCTTTTGTTGTGACGATGCCATGGGGAACCCTCTGATGGGTCGGCCCCCCCCCAAAGG
>NZ_JABWRO010000088.1:0-24572 GCF_014268985.1 Pseudomonas sp. RW10S2
CGACCCGAGGGTCGCCCTTTTTTACCGATCAAACAGAACTCAGTTCTGCTTGGCCATTGCTTCGCGCAGCAGCGCAGCCATGGTGGTGTCGGCAGCAGCTTCCGGAGCGGTGTTTTTCAGGCTCTGGATAGCTTCGCGCTCTTCAGCATCGTCCTTCGACTTGATGGACAGGCTGATGACGCGGGACTTGCGGTCAACGCTGATGATCTTGGCTTCGATCTCTTCGCCTTCCTTCAGGACGTTACGCGCGTCTTCAACGCGGTCACGGCTGATTTCGGAAGCTTTCAGAGTAGCTTCGATGTCGTCGGCCAGAGTGACAATGGCGCCCTTGGCGTCAACTTCCTTCACGATGCCCTTGACGATTGCACCCTTGTCGTTGACAGCAACGAAGTTGGAGAACGGATCGTCTTCCAGCTGCTTGATGCCCAGGGAGATGCGCTCGCGCTCTGGGTCAACCGACAGGATGACGGTTTCCAGCTCGTCGCCCTTCTTGAAACGACGTACGGCTTCTTCGCCGGTTTCGTTCCAGGAAATGTCGGACAGGTGAACCAGACCGTCGATGCCGCCGTCCAGGCCGATGAAGATACCGAAGTCGGTGATCGACTTGATGGTACCGGTGATCTTGTCACCCTTGTTGAACTGGCCGGAGAAGTCTTCCCATGGGTTGGATTTGCACTGCTTGATACCCAGGGAGATACGACGACGCTCTTCGTCGATGTCCAGAACCATGACTTCCACTTCGTCGCCAACCTGAACGACTTTCGACGGGTGGATGTTCTTGTTGGTCCAGTCCATTTCGGAAACGTGTACCAGGCCTTCGACACCCTCTTCCAGCTCGGCGAAGCAGCCGTAGTCGGTCAGGTTGGTGACGCGAGCGGTAACACGAGTACCTTCTGGGTAGCGGGAAGTGATAGCAACCCACGGATCTTCGCCCATCTGCTTCAGACCCAGCGAAACGCGGTTGCGCTCACGGTCGAACTTCAGAACGCGAACGTCGACTTCGTCACCAACGTTGACGATTTCCGACGGGTGCTTGATGCGCTTCCAGGCCATGTCGGTGATGTGCAGCAGGCCGTCGATGCCGCCCAGGTCCACGAAGGCGCCGTAGTCGGTGAGGTTCTTGACGATACCTTTGACCTGTTGGCCTTCCTGCAGGGTTTCCAGCAGGGCTTCGCGCTCGGCGCTGTTCTCGGCTTCCAGCACGCTGCGACGGGAAACGACAACGTTGTTGCGCTTCTGGTCCAGCTTGATGACCTTGAATTCCAGCTCTTTGCCTTCCAGGTGGGTGGTGTCGCGCACTGGGCGGACATCAACCAGGGAGCCCGGCAGGAACGCACGGATGCCGTTAACGTCGACAGTGAAGCCGCCCTTAACCTTACCGTTGATAACGCCCTTGACCACTTCTTCGGCAGCGAAAGCAGCTTCCAGAACAATCCAGCACTCGGCGCGCTTGGCTTTTTCACGGGACAGCTTGGTTTCGCCAAAGCCGTCTTCGACCGCGTCCAGCGCAACGTGAACTTCGTCACCGACCTTGATGGTCAGCTCGCCAGCTTCGTTGTAGAACTGCTCGAGCGGGATGACGCCCTCGGACTTCAGACCAGCGTGAACGGTAACCCAGTCGCCGTCGATGTCGACAACGATACCGGTGATGATTGCGCCCGGCTGAAGATTGAGGGTTTTCAGGCTTTCTTCAAAGAGTTCTGCAAAGCTTTCGCTCATTTTAATTCCTGTAAATTCGGGCGAGACAGACGCCCATCGCCACATTCCAGACAATGTGGGTTTCGTTTAAGTAAAGGAAAGCGGGCAGGACGTTGACTGGTGCCCCTGCCTGCTTTCCTGGCGATCAGAGCAGGTCGCGCAATGCGAGCTCGCTTCTGATCCGTTGCAGCACCTGCTCGATGGACAACTCGGTAGAGTCCAGCTGGATTGCATCGGCCGCCGGCTTGAGCGGGGCCACTGCGCGCTGGGTGTCGCGCTCATCGCGCGCACGAATCTCATCTAGCAGACTCGACAGACTAACATCTTCGCCTTTGCCCTTCAACTGCAGGTAACGGCGGCGGGCGCGTTCCTCGGCACTGGCGGTGAGAAACACCTTCAGTGGCGCATCGGGAAACACCACGGTCCCCATGTCGCGACCGTCGGCGATCAGCCCCGGCGCCTCACGGAAGGCACGCTGACGCTGCAGCAGTGCCTCGCGCACCGCTGGCAGAGAAGCGACCATCGAGGCGCCCGCCCCTACCGTTTCGGTACGGATGACATTGCTGACATCCTCGCCCTCGAGAATGATCTGCTGCAGCTTGCCCGGCTCGGCAGCGATGAACTGCACGTCCAGATGAGCGGCAAGCGCCTTGAGCAACTCTTCGTTGGTCAGGTCGACACCATGGTTCGAGGCGTTGAACGCCAGCAGGCGATACAGCGCTCCGGAATCCAGCAGTCGCCAGCCAAGCTCGCGTGCCAGCAGGCCAGCGACCGTGCCCTTGCCCGAGCCGCTTGGCCCGTCGATGGTGATGACCGGCGCCTGCGAATTCACGACTTGCCCTCTTGCGCCACGCGAATGCCGACTTCGGCGCAAAGCGCCAGGAAGTTGGGGAAGGAAGTGGCGACGTTGGCGCAGTCGTGAATACGGATCGGCGCACTGGCACGCAGCGAGGCAATACTGAAGGCCATGGAGATCCGGTGATCACCGTGACCATGGACCTCACCGCCGCCGATCTGGCCGCCATCGATGATGATGCCGTCCGGGGTCGGCTCGCACTTGACGCCCAGGGCGATCAGGCCATCGGCCATGACCTGGATACGGTCCGACTCCTTGACCCGCAGCTCCTCGGCACCACGCAGCACGGTGCGCCCCTCGGCGCAGGCGGCCGCGACGAACAGCACCGGGAATTCGTCGATGGCCAGCGGCACCAAGTCTTCCGGAATCTCGATACCCTTGAGCTTCGCCCCACGCACGCGCAGGTCGGCAACAGGCTCGCCGCCGACTTCACGCTGGTTCTCCAGGGTGATGTCGCCGCCCATCAGACGCAGGATGTCGATCACGCCGGTGCGGGTCGGGTTGATGCCGACGTGCTCCAGCACCAGCTCCGAACCTTCGGCGATGGACGCTGCGACCAGGAAGAAGGCCGAGGACGAGATATCGGCCGGCACTTCGATCCGAGTAGCGGTCAGCTTGCCGCCGGACTGCAGCGAAGCGACAGGGCCATTGCTCTGCACGCTGTAACCGAAGCCACGCAGCATGCGCTCGGTGTGATCGCGGGTCGGCGCCGGCTCGGTGACGGTGGTAGTGCCTTCGGCGTACAGGCCGGCCAGCAGCAGGCAGGACTTAACCTGGGCACTGGCCATCGGCAGGGTGTAATTCAGCGCCTTGAGCTTCTGGCCACCGCGAATGGTCAGCGGAGGACGCCCCTCGGGGCCGGTCTCGACCACGGCTCCCATTTCGCGCAACGGATTGGCCACGCGGTTCATCGGGCGCTTGGACAGCGAAGCGTCACCGGTCATGGTCACATCGAACGGCTGTGCGGCCAGCAGGCCCGACAGCAGGCGCATCGAGGTCCCGGAGTTACCCAGGTAGATCGGGCCAGGTGGCGGCTTCAGGCCGTGCAGGCCGACACCATGGATGGTGACGCGGCCGTGGTGCGGCCCCTCGATGACCACACCCATGTCGCGGAAGGCTTGCAAGGTCGCCAGGGCATCTTCGCCCTCGAGGAAGCCTTCGACTTCAGTGGTGCCCTCGGCCAGCGAGCCGAGCATGATCGAGCGGTGGGAAATCGATTTGTCGCCCGGTACGCGAATCCGTCCGGACACGCGGCCACCAGGTTGGGCCAGGAAGATCAGGTCGTTGGCGTTCATAGCGTCCACATAGGCCCGGCGGGCCAGGATTTTACTGAAATGCTCGCGGGCGACTCGAGCGCGGGTGAATACACCCAGCAACTGGTGCCCGTCCCCTGCATCGACCGCGTCGCGCAAGGCGTCGAGATCGCTGCGAAATGTATCCAGCGTGCGCAGGACAGCGTCGCGGTTGGCGAGGAAGATGTCATGCCACATGATCGGGTCGCTACCGGCGATTCTCGTGAAATCGCGGAACCCTCCCGCAGCGTACCGGAAGATGTCGAGGTTTTCATTGCGTTTGGCCAGCGAATCCACCAGGCCGAACGCCAGCAGGTGCGGAAGGTGGCTGGTGGCCGCCAGGACTTCGTCATGACGCTCGACCGGCATGTGCTCGACGTCGGCCTCCAGCGCGCGCCACAGGCGATCGACCAGGGCCAGGGCTGCCGGGTCGGTCTCGGCGAGCGGCGTGAGGATCACCTTGTGACGACGGAACAGCGCGGCATTGGAAGCCTCCACACCGCTCTGCTCGGACCCTGCGATCGGATGGCCGGGCACGAAACGCGCCAGACGCTCGCCGAACACGGCCCGCGCAGCACGCACCACATTGCCCTTGGCACTGCCGACATCGGTGATCACCGCATCCCCCAGGTCGAGCGACGCCAGGCGAGCCAGAACCTTTTCCATGGCCAGGATCGGCACCGCCAGCTGGATCACGTCAGCACCGACACAGGCAACGGCCAGATCCTCTTCGCAGCGATCGACCACACCAAGAGCGACAGCCTGCTTGCGCGACTGGGCATCCAGGTCGACACCGACCACTTCACGGCACAGCCCGCTTTCACGCAGGCCTTTGGCGAATGAACCACCGATCAGGCCCAGGCCGACGACGACCAGGCGATTGATGAGCGGTGCGGGTTTGTTTACAGCATTAACCACGAGTGCGAACCCTGTTCAGAACAGCAACATGTGCCAAATTACAGCCTACAGATGGGCAGGATGAACCCGAACTATAGGTCCGACGCCACTCTCACGGGCAGCGTGAAACCTGTGGGAGCGGGCTGGTCCCGCGATGGAGCGCAAAGCGCTCCCACTCACGGGCAACAATAAATTCAGAGCACCGCCTTCGGATAAGACCCCAGCACCTTCAACGCCACGGCCTCCTGGCTGATCTTCTCCAGCACCGCCTTGATCAGCGGATCGCGGTGGTGGCCGACGAAGTCGATGAAGAACACGTAGGTCCACTTGCCGCTGCGCGACGGGCGGGTCTCGATGCGGGTCAGGTCGATGCCGTTATCGTGGAATGGCACCAGCAGCTCATGCAGCGCGCCTGGCTTGTTGCTCATCGAAACGATGATCGAGGTCTTGTCGTCGCCGGTCGGCGGCACTTCCTGGTTACCGATCATCAGGAACCGCGTGGAGTTGTCCGGACGGTCTTCGATCTTCTCGGCCAGACGGGTCAAACCATACAGATTGGCTGCCATGTCACCGGCGATCGCCGCCGAATTCCACTCGCCCTTGACCCGCTTGGCCGCCTCGGCATTGCTCGAGACCGCCACGCGCTCGACGTTCGGGTAGTGCGCGTCCAGCCACTTGCGGCACTGGGCCAGCGACTGGGCGTGCGAGTAGATACGGGTGATGCTGTCGGTCTTGGTGTTCTCGCCCACCAGCAGGTGGTGGTGGATACGCAGCTCGACCTCGCCACAGATCACCATGTCGTGCTCGAGGAAGCTGTCGAGCGTGTGACTCACCGCGCCTTCGGTGGAGTTTTCCACCGGCACCACGCCGAAGTTGACAGCGCCTGCCGCCACTTCGCGGAACACTTCATCGATGGCCGCCATCGGACGACTGATCACCGCATGACCGAAATGCTTCATGGCCGCAGCCTGGGTGAAGGTGCCCTCGGGGCCGAGGTAGGCAATCTTCAACGGCTCTTCCAGGGCCAGGCACGACGACATGATTTCGCGGAACAGACGCGCCATCTCTTCGTTACCCAAGGGCCCCTTGTTGCGCTCCATGACGCGCTTGAGCACCGCGGCCTCACGCTCGGGGCGGTAGAACACCGGCTTTTCGCCTTCGGCGAGCGACGCGGTCTTGACCCGCGCCACTTCTTCGGCGCAGCGAGCGCGATCGCTGATCAGCTCGAGGATTTTCTCGTCGAGGCTGTCAATGCGAACGCGCAGGGCCTTGAGTTCCTGTTCGGACATCAGCCGTGCTCCTTCTCGAATTCGGCCATGTAGGCCACCAGAGCTTCCACCGCATCCAGCCCCAGCGCGTTGTAGATCGAGGCACGCATGCCACCGACCGAACGATGGCCCTTGAGATTGAGCAGGCCGCGGGCGTCGGCACCGGCGAGGAATGCCTTGTCCAGGCGCTCGTCGGCGAGGCGGAACGGCACGTTCATCCAAGAGCGGGCATTGTGGCTGATCGGGTTGGTGTAGAACTCGCTGGCGTCGATGAAACCGTACAGACGGTCTTTCTTCGCACGGTTGCGCTGCTCCATGGCCTCGACGCCGCCCTGCTCCTTGAGCCACTCGAACACCAGGCCCGACAGATACCAGGAGTAGGTGGCCGGGGTGTTGTACATCGAACCATTATCGGCCGAGATCTTGTAGTCGAGCATGGTCGGGCAGGTGCTGCGCGCGCGACCGAGCAGGTCTTCGCGGACGATGACCACCACCAGGCCGCTCGGGCCGATGTTCTTTTGCGCACCGGCGTAGATCAGGCCGTACTGCGACACGTCGATCGGGCGCGAGAGGATGTCGGACGACATGTCGACCACCAGCGGAACATCACCAGTTTCAGGCACCCAGTCGAACTGCAGGCCGCCGATGGTTTCGTTGGAGGCGTAGTGAACGTATGCAGCCCCTGGGGTCAGCTTCCACTCGTTCTGGCCAGGAATGGCCAGGTAATCGTAAGGCTTGGCGCTGGCAGCGACGTTGATATTGCCGAAACGGCGCCCTTCCTCGATAGCCTTCTTCGACCAGATGCCGGTCTCGATGTAGTCGGCCGTGGCGCCTTCGGGCAGCAGGTTCAGCGGGATCTCGGCGAACTGCTGGCTGGCACCACCCTGCAGGAACAGCACCTTGTAGTTCGAGGGAATGCTCAGCAGGTCACGCAGGTCTTGCTCGGCCTTTTCGGCGATCGCCACGTAGTCATCGCTGCGGTGGCTCATCTCCATCACTGACAAGCCCTTGCCGCGCCAGTCCAGCATTTCGGCCTGAGCACGCTGCAGGACAGCGTCGGGAAGCGCGGCAGGGCCTGCGCAGAAGTTAAAGGCTCGTTTGCTCACATCCACTCTCGCTCTAATAGAACAAAATCTAACCAGCTGGTTCAGCGGTAATCCTGTGGGAGCCGCGAACACCGGCGAAGCCGGTGCCATACATCGCACCGCCCGCTTCGCGGGCAAGCCCGCTCCCACAGAAACCAGACGTTGCCGTCGCTAATCAGTCAAACGGGGCGACCTTGGTCGCCCCGCTCGGGTTTACGCTTGCTTATTCCTGCGGAGCCTCTTCGGCGCCTGCAGCTTCGTCATCTGGCGCATCAGCTTCGACGCCCTCCTCGTCCGTCTCGACGATATCGTCGAGCTCGTCCTCGGACGGCTCCTGGATACGCTCCAGGCCTACCAGCGTCTCGTCGCTGGCCAGCTTGATCAGCGTAACGCCCTGGGTGTTACGGCTCAGGCTGGAGACCTCACCGACCCGTGTACGCACCAGCGTACCCTGGTCGGAAATCAGCATGATCTCCTCGCCTTCCTGAACCTGGATGGCACCGATCAGCAAGCCATTGCGCCCTTTTGTGCCCATGGCAATCACACCCTGCCCGCCACGACCACGACGCGGGAACTTGGACAGCGGGGTGCGCTTGCCGAAGCCACGCTCGGAAGCGGTGAGGATCTGCGCGCCCGACTCGGGGATCAGCATGGAAATCACTTCCTGCCCCTTGCCCAGCTTCATGCCACGCACACCGCGCGCGGTACGGCCCATCTCGCGAACCACGCTCTCGGCGAAGCGAATCACCTTGCCAGCGCTGGAGAACATCATGACTTCCTTCGCGCCATCGGTGATGGCTGCGGCGATCAAGGTGTCACCTTCCTTCAGCTTGACCGCGATCAGGCCATTGGAGCGCGGACGCGCGAACTGCACCAACGGGGTCTTCTTGACGGTACCGGAAGCGGTAGCCATGAAGATGTAGGCACCGGTTGGCTCTGCAACCAGCTCTGGAGTGTCGCCGTCTTCTTCGTCGACTTCTTCCGGCTCGATCACCTCACCCTCGAGCACCGCGTCTTCCACCTCGTCGATTTCTTCGTCGAGGTCGGCGCTCTGCTGCAGGGCCTCGAGGTCGATCTGCAGCATCGCAGTGATGCGCTCGCCGTCTTCCAGCGGCAGCAGGTTGACCATCGGGCGACCACGCGCGGCGCGGGAGGCTTCAGGGATGTCGTAGGTCTTGAGCCAGTAAACCTTGCCTTTGCTGGAGAACAGCAGCAGCGTGGCGTGGCTGTTGGCAACCAGCAGGTGCTCGATGTAGTCCTCATCCTTCACGCCGGTCGCCGACTTGCCCTTGCCGCCTCGGCGCTGGGCCTGGTAAGCGGACAATGGCTGAGTCTTGGCATAACCACCATGGGAAATGGTCACCACACGCTCTTCTTCCGGGATCATGTCGCCGTAGTTGAGGTCGTGACGGGCATCGAGGATCTGGGTACGACGGGCATCGCCGTACTCGGCGCGAATCGCTTCAAGCTCTTCGCGGATCACTTCCATCAGGCGCTGGGCACTGTTGAGGATGCGGATCAGCTCGCCGATCTGCTCGAGGATCTCCTGGTACTCGGCCAGCAGCTTCTCATGCTCCAGGCCGGTCAGGCGGTGCAGACGCAGGTCGAGGATGGCCTGGGCCTGTTCAGGCGACAGCCAGTACTTGCCATCACGCAGGCCATACTGCTCCGGCAGGTCTTCCGGACGGCACGAGTCGGCGCCAGCGCGCTCGACCATGACCTGCACTGCACTGGACTCCCACGGCGTACCGACCAGGGCTTCCTTGGCTTCCGACGGCGTTGGCGAGGCCTTGATCAGGGCAATGACCGGATCGATGTTGGACAGCGCAACAGCCTGGCCTTCAAGAATGTGCCCACGCTCGCGCGCCTTGCGCAGCTCGAACACGGTGCGACGGGTGACCACTTCGCGGCGGTGACGAACGAAGGCCTCCAGCAGGTCTTTCAGGTTCAGCAACCGCGGACGACCGTCGATCAATGCGACAACGTTGATGCCGAACACGCTCTGCAGCTGGGTCTGCTGATAGAGGTTGTTGAGCACCACTTCAGGCACCTCGCCGCGACGCAGCTCGATGACGATGCGCATGCCGTCCTTGTCGGACTCGTCACGCAGCTCGGTGATGCCTTCGATCTTCTTCTCTTTGACCAGCTCGGCGATCTTCTCGATCAGACGCGCCTTGTTCAGCTGATACGGCAGCTCGGTCACGACGATCTGCTGACGACCACCCACCTTGTCGATGTCCTCGACCTCGGAGCGGGCGCGCATATAGATGCGGCCGCGGCCGGTGCGGTAGGCCTCGATGATGCCCTGGCGGCCGTTGATGATGCCGGCGGTCGGGAAGTCCGGGCCAGGGATGAACTGCATCAGCTCATCGACGGTGACCTCGGGGTTGTCGATCAGCGCCAGGCAACCATCGATGACTTCGCCCAGGTTGTGCGGCGGGATGTTGGTGGCCATGCCCACGGCGATGCCGCTGGAACCGTTGACCAGCAGGTTGGGGATCCTGGTCGGCATGACCGCCGGGATCTGCTCGGTGCCGTCGTAGTTGGGCACCCAGTCGACCGTTTCCTTGTGCAGGTCGGCCAGAAGCTCGTGAGCCAGCTTGGTCATGCGCACTTCGGTGTATCGCATGGCCGCAGCGTTGTCGCCGTCCACCGAACCGAAGTTGCCCTGACCGTCGACCAGCAGGTAGCGCAGCGAGAACGGCTGCGCCATGCGCACGATGGTGTCGTACACGGCAGTGTCGCCGTGCGGGTGGTATTTACCGATGACGTCACCGACCACACGGGCGGACTTCTTGTACGGCTTGTTCCAGTCGTTGCCCAGTTCGCTCATCGCGTACAGGACGCGGCGATGCACGGGCTTCAAGCCGTCACGCGCATCGGGCAGCGCTCGCCCGACAATCACGCTCATCGCGTAGTCGAGGTAGGACTGTCTCAGTTCGTCTTCGATATTGACCGGGAGGATTTCTTTGGCCAGTTCGCCCATGAGAAGCCTGATTCCTTTTTCTGGTGAAACTTCGCCATATCCATCGGTGGACGAACGAAGCTCGTCGCCGCAGCGTTCGACAGTGCGACGACATACGACAAATCAATGAGTTGTGCCCAGGATCTGCGCAATGAAGACCGCGGAAAAGAGCGGCCTTGGAAACTGTCGAATGGTATCACAAAGGGTTGGCGGGTGGGAGATAGGGCAGGATGCCGCTGAAGCGGAAAGTCCAGACCGCCATCGCCCCCGCGAAAACACTCAATGCAAGCGCTTGCGGCACATCAACTGGGCGATTTTGGCGGCATCCGGTCGCTCGACAATACCCTTCTCGGTCACGATCACGTCGATCAGATCCGCAGGAGTCACATCGAAAACGGTATTGAACACCTCGACATCTGCACCGACTCGCTTCCCAGCCACTTCCAGCAGCTCGTCCGCCTCACGTTCTTCAAGAGGGATGTCATCACCGCTGGCGAGGTTGAGGTCAATGCTGGTGCTCGATGCCACCACCATGAAACGTACGCCATGGTGCATGGCCGAGACTGCCAACTGGTATGTGCCGATCTTGCTCGCCACGTCACCATTGGCCGCGATGCAGTCGGCACCGACCACAACCCAGGTGATGCCTTTGGTCTTCATCAGGTGCGCCAGCGCCGAGTCCGCACACAGCGTGACCGGTATCCCCTCATGGGACAGCTCCCAGGCCGTCAGGCGCGATCCGTGCAACCAGGGACGGGTTTCGGCGGCATAGATGCGCTCGACCATCCCTTCCAGATAAGCGGCATGGATCACCCCCAACGCCGTCCCGAAACCACCGCTGGCCAAGGCACCAGCATTGCCGTAGGTCAGCAAGGTCTGCTCGCTGCCCTGGTGGCGACGGATCTGCTCGATACCGTTTTGCGCCATGGTCAGGTTGGCTTCGCGATCGCTGTCGTGGATCGCCACGGCTTCGGCTTCCATGACTGCGAGCACATCCTCGTCGGGGCGCAGCCGCTGCAGGCGCTCGCGCATGCGATTGAGCGCCCAGAACAGGTTGGCAGCTGTCGGGCGCGCCTCGGCCAGCTCGAGGAAGTCCTCTTCCAGCGCCTGCTCCCAGTCATCGTCCTCGGCCAGGCGTTGACGCAACGCCAGCACCAGCCCATAGGCAGCACTGATGCCGATGGCTGCCGCACCGCGCACCGCCATGCCGCGGATCGCCTGAACCACAGAGGCCACATCGGCGCAGGCCAGCCAGTGCTCGCGGGTCGGCAGCAGACGCTGGTCGAGCAGATGCAGGGTGCCATCACGCCACTGGATGCTGGTCACCTTCTCCGCCGCCAAAAGTCGCTCGCGCATCGCCTCTCCCCGCAATTCACTGATCAAAAGCGGACGATTATAGCGAGCCTCGGGCGCAGGCGCTCGGGTATACTGCGCGTTCCATTTAACGGAACCCGGTAGCCTGCCTATGCCTTCAGTCTCTTCGCCGCTCGACCTGCTGCTCGCACCCCGCTGGCTGGTGCCCGTGGAGCCGGCCGGCGTAGTGCTCGAAGGGCATGCCCTGGGCATCCGGGACGGGCTGATTGCCTGGATCGGCCCCCGCGAGCGGGCGCCGCAGGCACTGGAGTTGCGCGAGCTGCCCGACTGCGTGCTCACCCCAGGGCTGGTCAACGCCCACGGGCACGCCGCCATGACCCTGTTCCGCGGCCTGGCCGACGACCTGCCGCTGATGACCTGGCTGCAGGAGCACATCTGGCCGGCCGAAGGGCGCTGGGTCGACGAAGCCTTCGTGCGCGACGGCACCGACCTGGCGATCGCCGAGCAGCTCAAGGGCGGCATCACCTGCTTCGCCGACATGTACTTTTTCCCCCGCGAGGCCTGTGACCGCGTGCACCGCAGCGGCATCCGCGCCCAGGTGGCCGTGCCGTTGCTGGACTTCCCCATCCCCGGTGCGCGCAGCCCCGACGAGGCCCTGCACCTGGCCATCGAGCTGTTCGGCGACCTGCGCCATCACCCGCGCATCAGCGTCGCCCTCGGGCCCCATGCGCCGTATACGGTCAATGACCAGAACCTGGAGAAGATCCGGGTCATCGCCGACCAGCTCGACGCGCCGCTGCACATGCATATCCACGAAACCGCCGCAGAGGTCGAGCGGGCGGTGGCCGAGCACGGCGAACGCCCGCTGGCGCGCCTGGCACGCCTCGGCCTGCTGGGCCCGCGCCTGCAGGCGGTCCACATGACCCAGATCAGCGACGACGACCTGGCCCTGCTGGTAGAAAGCAACACCTGCGTGGTGCACTGCCCGGAGTCCAACCTCAAGCTGGCCAGCGGCTTCTGCCCGGTCGAACGCCTGTGGCAGGCCGGGGTCAACGTCGCCGTAGGCACCGATGGCGCCGCCAGCAACAACGACCTCGACCTGCTTGGCGAAACCCGGACCGCCGCATTGCTGGCCAAGGCCGTCGCAGGTTCGGCCACGGCCCTGGACGCCCACCGCGCCCTGCGCATGGCCACGCTCAACGGCGCACGCGCCCTGGGGCTGGAGGCCAGCATTGGCTCGCTGGAGGCGGGCAAGGCTGCGGACATCACCGCCTTCGACCTCTCGGGCCTGGCCCAGCAACCGGTGCATGACCCGGTTTCGCAACTGATCTACGCCACCGGCCGCGACTGCGTGCGCCACGTCTGGGTCGCGGGCCACCACCTGCTCGACGACGGGCGCCTGACCCAAATGGACGAAGCCGCGCTGATCGACACCGCCCGCACCTGGGGAGCGCGCATTCGCGCTGGCAAAGAATGACCGGCCGGCAGCTGCGGCTGCCGCTTGAGACACCTTTTATCGAAGTTTTCAGAGGATCTGTTCAATGAGCAACGTCGACCGCGCCGAAATCGCCAAGTTCGAGGCCTTGGCCCACCGCTGGTGGGATCGCGAGAGCGAGTTCAAGCCCCTGCACGAGATCAACCCGCTGCGGGTCAACTGGATAGACGAGCGCGCCAGCCTCGCCGGCAAGAAGGTGCTGGACGTCGGCTGCGGCGGCGGCATCCTCAGCGAGGCGATGGCCCAGCGCGGTGCTACCGTGACCGGCATCGACATGGGCGAGGCGCCACTGGCTGTGGCGCGCCTGCACCAACTGGAGTCGGGAGTCGAGGTCGAGTACCGGCAGATCACCGCCGAAGCGCTGGCAGAAGAGCTGCCTGGCCAGTTCGACGTGGTCACCTGCCTGGAAATGCTCGAACACGTGCCCGATCCTTCCTCGGTGATCCGCGCCTGCCATCGCCTGGTCAAGCCCGGCGGCCAGGTGTTCTTCTCCACCATCAACCGCAACCCCAAGGCCTATCTGCTGGCGATCATCGGCGCCGAGTACATCCTCAAGATGCTGCCGCGCGGCACCCACGACTTCAAGAAATTCATCCGGCCCTCCGAGCTCGGCGCCTGGAGCCGTGTTGCCGGCCTCGAAGTTAAGGACATCATCGGCCTCACCTACAACCCGCTGACCAAGCACTACAAGCTGGCCAGCGACGTCGATGTCAACTACATGATCCAGACCCTGCGCGAGGAATGAGCATGCGCCTGCGAGCAGTACTCTTCGACATGGACGGCACCCTGCTGGACACCGCGCCGGACTTCATCGCCATCTGCCAGGCCATGCTCGCCGAGCGCGGCCTGCCGGCCGTGGACGACCAGTTGATCCGCGGCGTGATCTCGGGCGGCGCGCGGGCGATGGTCGCCGCCACTTTCGCCATGGACCCGGACGCCGAAGGCTTCGAGGCCCTGCGCCTGGAATTTCTCGAACGTTACCAACGCGATTGCGCGGTCCACAGCAAGCTGTTCGAGGGCATGGCCGAACTGCTGGACGACATCGAGAAAGGCAACCTGCTGTGGGGTGTGGTCACCAACAAGCCGGTGCGCTTCGCCGAGCCGATCATGCAGCAGCTTGGCCTGGCCGAGCGTTCGGCGCTGCTGATCTGCCCCGATCACGTGAAGAACAGCAAGCCCGACCCCGAGCCGCTGATCCTCGCCTGCAAGACGCTTGACCTGGATCCGGCCAGCGTACTGTTCGTCGGCGACGATCTGCGTGACATCGAATCCGGTCGCGATGCCGGCACCCGCACCGCCGCCGTGCGCTACGGTTATATTCATCCAGAGGACAACCCCAACAACTGGGGTGCCGACGTAGTGGTGGACCACCCGCTGGACCTGCGCAAGGTGATCGACAGTGCGTTGTGCGGCTGCTGAGTTGTAAGAGCTGGCGGCACACACAGGGATAAAAAACAGGGAAATTTCAATGTTCGACTACACCGCCCGTCCCGACCTGCTCAAGGGTCGGGTCATTCTTGTCACCGGCGCCGGGCGCGGCATCGGCGCGGCTGCCGCCAAGGCTTACGCAGCACTTGGGGCCACCGTGCTGCTGCTGGGCAAGACCGAGGCCAACCTCAACGAGGTCTACGACCAGATCGAAGCTGCCGGCCACCCACAACCGGTGGTGATTCCGTTCAACCTGGAAACCGCCCTGCCCCATCAGTACGACGAACTGGCGGTGATGGTCGAAGAGCAGTTCGGGCGCCTCGACGGCCTGCTCAACAACGCGTCGATCATCGGCCCACGTACGCCGCTGGAGCAGTTGTCGGGCGACAACTTCATGCGCGTGATGCACATCAACGTCAACGCGACATTCATGCTGACCAGCACACTGCTGCCGCTGCTGAAGTTGTCCGAGGACGCCTCGGTGGTATTCACCTCGTCGAGCGTCGGGCGCAAGGGCCGGGCCTACTGGGGCGCCTATGGCGTGTCGAAATTCGCCACCGAAGGCCTGATGCAGACCCTGGCCGACGAGCTGGAAGGCGTGGCGCCGGTGCGTGCCAACAGCATCAACCCGGGCGCCACGCGCACGGCGATGCGGGCGCTGGCCTATCCCAGCGAGAACCCGCAGGACAATCCGCTGCCCGAAGACATCATGCCGGTGTACCTGTACCTGATGGGCCCGGACAGCAGCGGCGTGAATGGACAGGCGTTCAACGCGCAGTAAAATCACAGGGACACTTCGCAGCGCTGAACAGCCTGGAAGTGTCCCTTACCCGCTACGACTCCATCTTATCCCGCTAGCGCACGAGCATTAGCCCGTTTTTTCACAGGCTGCTCACGCTGCTTTACAGGCTTGTTCAGTTCCACCTGCTCCACCGGCTTGAGCACAGGCTGCTCATGCTCACTCTCGGATCTCAGGCAACGCTCCAGGAACAGGTACATGCAGTCGTAGCTCTTGCAGATGGCCTTGCGCAGTTGCGCCTGCAATTCCTCGGAAGGGCTCTCGCCCACCAGCGTGCAAATGATCTCCAGCGCCTCCCACGGGTGCGCATCGTCGTACTCGGCGTGCAGGTCCAGCCACCTCATGGCCGCCTTGGATTCCTTGTCACCCTGCTGGATGAAAGACCGCGCGTAGTCCGTCTCGGGATAGACCTTTGCCGACCACTCGCCCGTCGCCCCTTCGATCGCGTAGTTGGTCGCGGCCATCGCAATGGCCAGCGACTCGGTCGCACAGACACGCCAGCACCAATCGTTCAAGCCGTTCAGCTCGGGGGGAACATCCTGGGCCTGCAAGTCCTTCAAGCTAATATCGTGCGCCTTGCACCATTTGACCCAATGGTCGGCATGGTTGAGCTCAACGCGGATATTGCGTATCAACCAGCGCCGCGCCATATCCTCGCCCTGGCTGCGGCCGTAGCGGGTCTTGGTGAGGTTTTGGGCCATGTATAACGAAAACTGTTCGACCACCGGCCAACCACCGACCAAGTACTGACGGATGGTCTTCTTGCTCAGTTTGCCGTCGCTCAAGCGCTGGTAGATCTCATGCTCCACCACCCTTCGCTTGCTCTCGGCACAATCCGAGATCATTTTCTGCGCCCAGTCGGGGTAGCTCTTGGGGTCCATCAATGGACCGATCCGTACGAATGCGTCAATCACTGTCAGCTCCTTGATTCCTTGTGATTTTCCGGACGACTACTACTGTCAGCGGAAGGACCCTGGCGCCCGGTGCAACAAGGGCCTTACTGCAATCCGTTGTCGCTGGAGGCTGTCACAGGTGAACACCTGCGGCCGCTCGATCAGATAACCCTGGGCGAAGTCCACGCCGATCTCCTGCAGCGCCTGCTCGATCAACGGTGTTTCGACAAACTCGGCGATGGTGCGCTTACCCATGACATGGCCAATATGGTTGATCACCTCCACCATAGCCCTGTTAATGGGATCGTCGAGCATATCCTTGACGAAACTTCCGTCGATCTTCAGGAAGTCTACTGGTAAATGCTTCAAATAGGCGAATGACGACATCCCGGCGCAGAAATCGTCGAGGGAGAACTTGCAGCCCAAACCTTTCAATTCGTTGATGAAGCGAATGGCGCTTCCCAAATTGGCGATTGCGCTGGTCTCGGTTATTTCGAAACAAATCATGTGCGGGGGGATCTGGAACTCGGAAAACAACCGCTGCAAATACTCCAGGAACTTGTCGTCGCCAATACTCGTACCCGACAGATTGATCGCGCACATCGCCAGCGGTCGGCTGCGACCTTCGTCCAGCGCCTGGCGAATCACCAGGAACACATTGCGCACCACCCAGCGATCGAGCGCGGTCATCAGGCCATAGCGCTCGGCGGCTGGGATGAAACTGTCCGGCAGGATGGTCCGACCGCTCTCGTCATGCAGGCGCAGGAGAATCTCGAGGTGTCCGGCGCCCATGTCTGGTTTGAGGGGGGCGATTTCCTGGGCATACAGGCAGAAGCGGTTTTCCTCGAGCGCAACGTGCAGGCGCTGGATCCAGGCCATCTCGCCAAAGCGCATCGACAACTCGCTGTCGTCGGCATGGTAGACCTGCACACGGTTGCGCCCCTTCTCCTTGGCCATGTAGCAGGCCATGTCGGCAGCGCGCAGCGAGGTCTCAAGCGTGCCGGGCGAATGGGCAATGTGTACCAGGCCAATACTCACGGTGGTGACGAAGGGCCGTCCCTTCCAGACGAAATGCAGGCTCTGCACGGTCTGGCGCAAGTGCTCGGCAATCCGCTCAGCCTGGTCGGGCGGACAGTTTTCCAGCAATACGCCGAATTCGTCACCGCCCAGCCGGGCCAGGGTGTCACCTTCACGCAGGCCTGCCTGCAGCACAGCGCAGATATGGCGCAGCAACTCATCGCCCGCGGCATGCCCGCAGGTATCGTTGACCAGCTTGAACTGGTCGAGGTCCAGGAACATCAGGGAGTGGCGTCCCGACTGACGGGCCAAGGTGTTGAGCGCCTGCTCCAGGCGATACTCGAACTCACGGCGGTTGGCAAGGCCCGTCAGGGCATCGTGGGTCGCCTGCCATGACAGGTTGGCGATGTACTGCCGCTCCTGGGTCATGTCATGCAGGGCGAGGACGATGCCGCTGATCTGACCGTCGGTGTGGATGGGCGACCCCACCAGGTTGACCGACACCGTACTGCCATCCAGGCGCTGGATCAGCCGGGCATGCTCGGCCCCGCCCTTGAGGCTGCCGCTGAGCACCTGCTCGACCAGAGTCAGGCTGTCCCGCTCGGCATTTTCATCGAGCAGGCTGAACAGCGCCGCCAGCGGCAAGCCATGGGCCTGGGAAGCCTGCCAGTGGGTCAACTGCTCCGCGGCAGGGTTCATGTAGACGATGCACCCCTCGACATCGGTGGTGATCACCGCATCGCCGATCGACTCCAGGGTGGTCTGTGCCCGCTCACGCTCTACCTGCAAAGCGCTGGCAAACGCCTGGCGCTGGGACAGCAACCTTGCAGAACGGCGCCAGGCCAGGGCGATGAGAATCAACGCCGTGAGCAGGTTGGTGACCATCAACACCCGCAGCAGCACCCGCGAGCCTTCGCCCAGTGCATCGCTGAATGCCTTGGCGGCCGGCGTCACGCCCTCGTTGATCGAGACGATACGCGCTTTCCAGTCCGCCACCTCACGCTCACTGGCCAGCCCCCGGACGAAGGCCTCACGCATCTGCTGCGCCAGGACATCCAGTTGCCGCAGGTATTCGTCACCCGTGTTCCAGTAGCCGATGGCATTCTGCATGTAACTGATCTGACGGAAGTTGCGGTAGAACCAGATGATCCGATTGACGTCGTCCGGATGGTTACCGCCCTGCAGGATCCCGCGCCGTGCGGCCTCAAGGTCCGGCTCAGATTGGTCGAGGGCCACCCGTAGCTCACGGTCGCCCTGGGGTATGGCAATGGCCTGGCGATAGCGCTGGAAGATGCGTTCGTCCTGGCTTTCGGCATACAGATTGAGGTAATAGATGGCGTCTTTCTGTGCCTTGGACCACAGGCTTTCGCCGGCCACGTACGCACGCATGGCCGAAAGCGAATAAAGACTGAGGCTGCCCAGCAGCACCTGGAAAACCACCACTGCGACGAAGGGCCAGATGATTCCCAGCAACCTTGGCGCCTCGAGAGTCCGATTTCCCTTCATGTAGTCCCTGTCTCAGAGCGGATATGGCACGAATCGACCCAGACAAGCACAGCGTAGGCCATTTGCCATAATTGCGCGGAGCTTTTTGTCGCAGCCAGTGCGCCTGTTGGCGCGCCGCGCGATCAGGACTGCTGCAGATGCCCGTACAGCTTGGCGTACAAGCCGCCTTCGGCGATCAACTGCTGGTGGCCGCCGTCTTCGGCCACATGCCCACCGTCGAACACCAGCACCCGATCGGCCTGTTTCACCGCCGACAGGCGATGGGCAATGATCAAGGTGGTACGGCCACTGAGGAAACGCGCCAAGGCCTGGTGCAGGTTGTATTCGGTGGCCGCATCGAGGGCCGAGGTGGCCTCGTCGAGGATCACCACCTTCGGCTCGGCCAGGACCATGCGGGCAATCGCCAAACGTTGACGCTGACCGCCGGACAGCCGCACCCCCGAACGCCCGACCACACTGTCCAGCCCCTGAGGCAGCGCGGCGATGGTGGCATCGAGCTGGGCAATGCGCAGCGCCTGCCAGCAGGCGTCGTCACTGCACTCGCGGCCCATGGTCAGGTTGGCGCGCACACTGTCGTTGAACAACGAGGGATGCTGCAGCACCACCGCGACATGCTCACGCAGGGTCTCCAGCCCGATCTCCTGGAGGCTCGCACCGCCAAAACGGATGGTTCCGGCCTGGGCGCTGTACAACCCCAGCAGCAGCTGTACCAGCGTGCTCTTGCCACCGCCGCTGGCTCCAACGATGGCCACCTTCTCGCCCGGTGCGATGGACAGGTCCAGGTGCTCGAGCACCGGCTCATCGGCATAGGCGAAGCGCAGGTCGCGCACCTCGATACCCACTGTCGCGTGCCCAGCGAACGGATCACAGGCGGCCGGATACTGCGGCTCGTCCTCTCGCGACAGCAATTCGTTGAGCCGACTCAGCGCACCACCGGCCGCGTAGTAGGCGTACTGCAGGTTGAGCAATTGCTCCACCGGGCCGATCATGAACCACAGGTAGCTGAACACGGCCAGCATCTGCCCGATCGACAGGTCGGAGAACAGCACGGTGAGCATCGCCGCGGCACGGAAAATGTCGATGCCGAACTGGAACAGCAGGCCGCTGGCCCGACCACTGGCGTCGCTCTTCCACTGCGAGGCCACTGCATAGTCGCGCACTTCCCGGGCACGTACTCCCAGGCGCCCGAGAAAATAGCCCTGGCGGTTACCGGCGCGGATTTCCTGGATGGCGTCGAGGGTTTCGCTCAGCGCCTGGGTGAAACGCCCGGTGCTGTCGTTCTCGAGCTTCTTCAGGTGCTTGACCCGCTTGCCCAGCTGCACGGTGAAATAGATCACCAGCGGGTTGAACAGCAGGATCAGCAGCGCCAGCTTCCAGTGCATCCAGATCAGGATCGCCGCAGTGCCGGTAAGCGTCAGCATGGCCACCAGGAAGCGGCTGAGGGTTTCGCCGACGAACTTGTCCAGGGTATCCAGGTCGGTGACCAGATGCGTGGTCACCGTGCCACTGCCCAGGCTTTCATACTCCTTGAGCGAGATTCGCTTGAGCCGCTCGATCAGGCGGATTCGCAGGCGGTACACGATATCCTTGGCCAATCCGGCGAACTGCCTGGCCTGGATCACGCCGAAGGCCAGCGAGGCCAGGCGCAGGCTGAGGGTCGCAACCAGCATCAAGCCGATGTAACCGGCCGCCACCTGCCAATCGGTCGGCAGGAACTGGTTCATCCATTTCAAGGCGGCATCGCCATGACCCAGCAGCACTTCATCGACCAGCAAGGGCAACAGCAAGGGAATCGGCACGCTGCAGAGGGCAGCGAGCACGGCAACCAGGTTGGCGGTCCACAAGGCCTTCTTGTGGTGCAGGGCCAGGCGGCGGATTTCCGCCCAGCTCAGACGATCGTGCGCAACGGGGGGCTTCCCCGGCACAGGGTCGCTAGACCCTGGCAGATCAAGCACAGGCGGCCTGCTGCAGCCAGCGGCCCAGCAACGGCTGCAGGCGATCGAGCGACTGATAGCCGTTGGTCAGCAAGGCCAGTTGACCATCGCGCTCAGCCAGCAGGGTCGGGAAGCCGGCGATACCCAGGTCCTGAACCCAGGCAAAGTCGGCTGTCGTGGTCGTGCGGGTCTCGACACTTGCGAACGCTGCAGAAAACCGTTCACGGTCGAAGCCTGCCTGCTCGGCCAGGTCCACCAACTGCGGGGCACGGGTAACATCCAGGCCCTGCTCGTAGAACGAGCCCTGGATCAGCTTGAGCAGCGCCCAACCGCGCTCGGCATCGAGTTCACGCGCCGTGACCAAGGCGCGGCAGGCCGGCTCGGTGTCATAGACGAAGCCGTCAGGCATGGCGCCTTCGAAGCGAAACGTCTGACCAGTGGCTTCGGCGACCGCCTGCCAATGCTCGAGGATGTACTTGCGCGTCGAGGCATCCAGCGCGCTGCTGCCACTGCGCAGGCCACCCAACACCAGGCGCGTCTGCACACCGGCTTCCCGTGCCTGGGCGATCAACGCCTCGGCCACGGGAGCGAAGCCCCAGCACCAGGAACACATCGGGTCCATCACATAGAGCAGGCGTGCAGTCATGCATCAAGCCTCGGCTTTGTAGTTGTAACCGATCGGGTGCGGCAAGTTGCGCGCCTTGGCCAGCTCGATCTGCTTCTGCCGGTCGATGGCGCTGCGCCGGGTCTTTTCGCTAAGAGTGTCCCAGCAGTGCGGGCAGCTCACCCCGGGCGAATAGTGCTCGGACGCACGGTCATCCGCGTTGATCGGATGGCGGCAGGCATGGCACTGGTCGTAATCGCCCTCGGACAGGTCGTGACGCACGGTGACCCGGTTGTCGAAGACGAAGCAGTCGCCGTCCCAGAGGCTTTCTTCCTGAGCCACTTCCTCGAAGTATTTCAGGACCCCGCCCTTAAGATGATAGACCTCCTCGAAGCCTTCACCGAGCATGTAGCTGGACGCTTTTTCACAGCGAATGCCGCCGGTGCAGAACATCGCGACCTTCTTGTGCTTGCTCGGGTCGAAGTTGGCCTTGATGTAGTCGGGGAACTCGCGGAAGGTCTCGGTCTTCGGATCGATGGCGCCCTTGAAGGTGCCGATCGCCACTTCATAGTCATTGCGGGTGTCGATCAGCAGCACTTCGGGGTCGCTGATCAGCGCGTTCCAGTCCTTGGGCTCGACGTAGGTGCCGACCTGCTTGTTGGGATCGACGCCCGGCACACCGAGGGTGACGATCTCTTTCTTGAGCTTGACCTTGGTGCGGTAGAACGGCTGCTCGTCGCAGTACGATTCTTTATGGTCGACATCCGCCAGGCGCGGGTCGTTGCGCAGCCAGGCCAGCAGGCCGTCGATACCTTCGCGGGTACCGGAGACCGTGCCGTTGATGCCCTCGAGGGCCAGCAGCAACGTGCCTTTGACGTCGTTTTCCAGCAGGGTCTTGAGCAATGGCTCGCGCAGGTCGAGGTAGTCTTCGAGGGTGACGAACTTGTAGAGCGCCGCCACGACGATCGGTTGGGACATGAAACAGAATCTCCTGGTGGTTGCCCTCGTAAGGGGCGGACCGGGTTTGACGAAAAGCGAGGGGGCCGCAAAAGCGGCCCCCGGATGACGCGGATTCTACCAGAACGACGGAAAGGTTTCAGTGCCCGCCGCCGGCACACACCGGCGAAGCAGGCGCCGCCCCTACCTGCGCCCATTCTTCAGGCGTGTAGGTATGAATGGCCAGGGCATGAATCTCGCCCATCAGCTCGCCCATGGTGGCGTAGACCTTCTGGTGACGCTTGACGCTGTTCAGGCCGGCGAACTGCTCGCTGACCAGCACCGCCTTGTAATGCGTCTCCTGCCCGCGACTGTGCATGTGGCTTTCGTTCAGCACCTGCAGGTGCTGATCGCCAAGCGGTGCCAGTTGCTGCTCGATGCGTTGCTGCATGCTCATCGATTCAGGCTCACTTCTTCGCCGGGGCTGCGGCCTTGCCAGCGTTCGGGTCCAGCTCTTTGGTCATGTCGTCCAGCAGCTTGTTCACCACCGGCACTGCAGGCTCCAGGCTCTGCTGGGTCAGCTGGGCCGACTGCTGGGTGACCTTGGGCATTTCGCGCAGGACTTTCTTGCCCAGCGGCGACTCGTAGAACTTGACCAGATCGTTGAGCTCCTGCTCGGTGAAGGTCGCGGTGTACAGGTTGACCATCTGCGGCTTGAGCTTTTTCCAGCCGATGGCATTGTCCAGGGCCGCGTTGGCCTTGGCCTGATAGCTGTCGAGCACGGATTTCTTCGCGGCCGGGGCCTTGGTCTGCTCGAAGCGCTGGGCGAACATCTGCTGGACCTGCATGTACACCGGGGTGCCCAGCTTGTCGGCATTGGCCAGGGTCAGGAATTTCTCGGCGGCGGCGTTGTGGCTCGGGGTGGCAGCGAGGACCTGGCCGCTGGCACAGGCCAGGGCGACAGCGGCAAAAAGGACACGGAGGCGGGTCATTGCAATTCCTTCATGAGAGGGTGAGGCGGATACCTCAGAGTAGAGCATTCTGCGCCGCAGAGGGCACTGTGCTCAAGTGACAAGACGAGCGATTGACCGCCCGGGTGGATCAGGGCCTAAACTGCGATTTCTGACTGAACAAAGGAGTGAGCGCAGCATGAGCCGTATCGAGACAGACAGCCTGGGCCCGGTCGAAGTTCCAGAGGACGCTTACTGGGGCGCACAGACCCAGCGTTCGCTGATCAACTTCGCCATCGGCAAGGAGCGCATGCCCCTGGCTGTCCTGCACGCCCTGGCGCTGGTCAAGAAAGCTGCGGCGCGGGTCAACGACCGCAACGGCGACCTGCCAGCCGACATTGCCCGACTGATCGAACAGGCCGCCGACGAAGTGCTCGACGGCAAACACGACGATCAGTTCCCGCTGGTGGTCTGGCAGACCGGTAGCGGCACCCAGAGCAACATGAACGTCAACGAGGTGATCGCCGGCCGCGCCAACGAACTGGCCGGCAAGGGCCGTGGCGGCAAACTGCCTGTACACCCGAACGATCACGTCAACCGCTCGCAGAGCTCCAACGACTGCTTCCCCACGGCCATGAGCATCGCCGCCGCCCAGGCCGTGCATGGCAAGTTGCTGCCGGCCATCGCCGAGCTCTCGTCGGGCCTGGCAGAACTGTCGGCGCGCCACTCGAACCTGGTCAAGACTGGCCGCACGCACATGATGGACGCCACGCCCATCACCTTCGGCCAGGAAGTCTCGGCCTTCGTTGCACAGCTCGACTACGCCCAGCGGGCAATCCGCGCCACCCTTCCGGCAGTCTGCGAGCTGGCCCAGGGCGGCACTGCCGTGGGCACCGGCCTCAACGCCCCGCACGGTTTTGCCGAAGCCATCGCCGCGGAGCTGGCAGCGCTGTCCGGCCTGCCGTTCGTCACCGCACCGAACAAATTCGCCGCCCTCGCCGGCCATGAGCCGCTGACCAGCCTGGCGGGCGCGCTCAAGACCCTGGCCGTGGCTCTGATGAAGATCGCCAACGACCTGCGTCTGCTGGGTTCCGGCCCGCGTGCAGGGCTTGCCGAAGTGCGCCTGCCGGCCAACGAGCCAGGCAGCTCGATCATGCCGGGCAAGGTCAACCCTACTCAATGCGAAGCCCTGTCGATGCTGGCCTGCCAGGTACTGGGCAACGATGCGGCGATCGGCTTCGCGGCCAGCCAGGGGCACTTGCAGTTGAACGTGTTCAAGCCGGTGATCATCCACAACCTGCTGCAGTCGATCGAACTGCTGGCCGATGGCTGTCGCAACTTCCAGGAGCACTGCGTGGCCGGCATCGAGCCGGACGCCGAGCAGATGGCCGCCCACCTGGAGCGCGGGCTGATGCTGGTGACGGCGCTGAACCCGCACATCGGCTACGACAAGGCGGCGGAAATCGCCAAGAAGGCCTACAGCGAGGGCAAGACCCTGCGCGAGGCAGCGCTGGAGCTCAAGTACCTGACCAACGAGCAGTTCGATCAGTGGGTGCGCCCGGAAAACATGCTGGCACCGGGGGCCAAGGGCTGATCCTGAGCCGATAGGGGCCTCTTCGCGGGCTTGCCCGCGAA
>NZ_JABWRO010000089.1:0-24556 GCF_014268985.1 Pseudomonas sp. RW10S2
ATCCCTGCCGCGAGCTGATGCTTCTCCAGCGGGTGCCGGAAATTCATGATGGTGGTGTCTTCGGGGATAGGAGCGCTGAGCGTCAGGCGAGCAAACTGGCGTATCGACGTGATTTCGTTCAATGCTTCTTCCATGGCCGGATCGCTCAGCGAAAACCAGTTCCGCAGTAGGTGAATACGCAGCATGGTTTCCAGTGGGTACGGCTTGCGACCACCGCCGGCCTTTGGGTAATGCGGCTCGATCAATGTCACCAAACCGCTCCACGGCAACACCTGCTTCATCTCGGCCAGGAAGCGCTCGCGGCGGGTTTGCTTTCGCTTACCGGCGTACTCGAAATCGGAAAAGCTCATCTGACTCATGTGATGGCGGGCTTGTAGAGGGCAGTTGGACGGAGGGCCATTTCAGCACAGGTCAGGCGGCCTGTGCTGACTTGATCGGAGAATCCCTAGCGGAGCCAGTTTGTTACTGAGTGTTATAAGATGTAATTGCGCGGCTTAATTATGATATAACATTGCAATATGGTCAGGCTCAGACCTGCAGTACCGCTTGACCCTGCGATCAGCCGCACCTTCACGCCTGCAGTTCAGGAGCCTCCATGAGATTCACCTCGGCCTCCATTGCCGTAGTCACGGCATTGGTAACCCCAGACGTCCTTGCCGATCAGGCTGGCAACTCAACGATCATCCTCGGCGAAGTGAACATCACGCAGAAAGCCGGCGTGGCACTAAGCACGGAAAATGTACTCACCTCAGTCGACGTCATGGGCGGTGACCAGGTTGAGGACAAGAACGTGATGAATAGCTGGCAACTACTAGGCCAGATGCCAGGTATTCAACTGACCGAGACGGGGCAGGGGGCTGAGTCGGGCAAGGCCACTTTCCGAGCCTTCAATGGCGAGGGCTACATTAACGGCATCAAGACACTGATTGATGGGGTGCCGAGCAATGTAAACAGCGGCAACCAGCGTTTCATCGACATGATTTTCCCGCTGGAAATCGATTACATAGAGGTAGTGCGCGGCACCAACGATCCGCGTTACGGCCTGCACAACATCGGCGGCAACATCAACTTTGCGACACGTCAGGGCGGTAACTATGCAGACAGCCGTCTGACTTACGGCAGCTTCGATACCCGTGAAGTGCAAATTGCCCTCGGCCACGAGGAAGGTAACTTTGCGCAGAACTACATGTTGGCCAAACAGGACACCAACGGTTCACGCGATCACAGCAACTCCAACAAGTATTCCCTGGGTGGCAAGTGGTTCCTCAGCAATGATGAGCAAAATTTCCGCATAGGTGCCATTGCACGTCTGTACCATCAACAAGCGGACGAAGGCGGGTTCCTCACCCGCGAAGAGTTGCATGCCAGCCGTACCGATTCACCCGCCAAGAATGACAATGATCGCAGTGATAGGGACATGAAGCAGTTGAGTCTGCACATGGATTGGCAACTGCGCGATGATCTGAACCTCAGCAGCAAGTTGTATTACAACAGCTACAATGATGACCGCTCCATCACCTTCACCAGTTACGAGCCCGGCAACGGGCCGCGTCAGCGTCGCTTCTGGGATGAGCAGCAGCGCGGGATGCTCAGTAACCTGACCTGGCGTGTGAATGACCTGTTGACCCTGGATGGCGGCATCAACTATGAAGAACAGCATAACGCGTACGAGCGCAGGCGCTTCAACTTCAGCGTACCCACCAACTTCGATGCGCCGCCAGCGCGCGTTCAAAACGATGACCACTACACGCTTCGTAACCTGGGTGGTTACGTACAGGCGGTTATCCAGCCAAGTGACTCGTTGAAGATCATCCCGGCGATGCGCGTTGACAAGTTCAGTGGCAACACCAACATCTCAAGCACCAACAATGGTGTGACCGTGAGTGCCAAGGGGCATTTGCAGGACTACGGCTGGATCGAGCAACCCAAACTCAGTGTGGTGTACAGCGTTAATGATGATATCGACGTCTACGCCAACTGGGGGCGTACGTTCCAGGTGCTGACTGGCAATGCAAACCCTGCATACCTCGTCAATGGCGCCGGTTCCTATAATCCGTCGATCAACACGGGCAAGGAAGTGGGGTTGAAATTTCGGCCTGCCGAGGGCACCGAGGCACGCGTTGCCGTTTGGCAGCAGGACGCTACCGACGAGGTAGCGAACATGCCAGCCATCGATTCGACCGTTGGCTTGGGTGAAACTCGGCGTCGCGGTATCGATATGCAGTTCACGTCACGTTTGAACGATCAATGGACAGTGTGGGGTTTCCACGCAATCCAGGAAGCAAAAGTGATGAAGGGCAACGATGCGAACAGCAACTCCCTCAAGGGCAAAGAAGTATTTTCGACGCCGCGTTACATCAGTAACCTGGGTGTGGAATATCGTATGAACGACGATTGGCGCTTCGGCATGCAGGCGCGTGCACAGGGCGACTATTACATTGACTCGAACAACGAAGCGGGCAAGTTTGGTGGTTTTGCCGTGCTCGATGCGAACGTCAGCTATCGAATCAGTGCTTCTACGAGCGTGGATCTGCAGGTCAAGAACCTGACGGATCGCGAATACGAATACGTCTGGTACGATAACTTCTGGTGGCCAGCTGGCGAAGAGCAACCTATGTTCTCACCGGCACCCGGTCGGTCTGCGTTCGTTTCACTCAACATGAAGCTGTGACCCGTATGGACTCATTCACCTGGCAGGTATGAGGGCGTCAGTCCTGCCGACAGATCAGCCATGCGTCAAGCATGCGGCGGCCTCCAAAGTAAGTCAGGATGCCGTTGCAGTCGGCGTGCTTGAATGCCATCAAAGCCTTCAGAATGACCATTTCTGGGTCCAGCCAGCCATGATCGATCACGGCCTTGAGCATCGAGTATTCACCGCTGACTTGATAGGCGAACGTCAGCACGGCGAGGGTGGCCTTGATCCGCTGAATGATGTCCAAGTAAGGCGTGTCGGGCTTGAACATCACCATATCGGCGCCTTCCTGCAGGTCCAGCGCCACTTTGCGAAGGGCCTCGTCGCTGTTGACTGGGGCCATCTGGTATCATGGCCGGCGGGTCACTGGTAGCTCATGGTGAAGGTCAGCAGTGAGTTCGCGGTGCCAGGCTGCACCGGGCTGGATATCTGGTAGTACGAGGCCCTCAGCGGGATGCTGTAAGTGCCGCCTGTGGTTTTGTTGTAGTTGGTCAAGGTGAGTGGCGTATTGTACTTCAGTGGGCTGCCGTTGCCGTCTTTCAGTTGTACGCCGATACCTGCTGCGGACGAGTCGGCGGATAGCGCTATCACGCCGTTGCTGCCGTCGAGTACGCCCGTGGGAGGGGTGAACTGGTACTGGATGGCGTTCAAGCCGGCCGGGCAGGCACTGATGTCGACGTTGAAGGCAACGGCGGGCGTGGTCGAGCCGACTCCGGTGAATTCCGATTGTTTGTGGGAGCCGAGGTCGACGTCGACATCTGCGGTCCGGCAGGCAGCAACGTTGATGGTGGTGCTGCTGACCAGAAATGACTTGCGGCCATTTTGCGCAATGTCATAAGGGCCAAACTTCGCGGGCGCGCTGATCAGTGCTGCCTCGAGCATTACCCCGCCCGTGACAGTACCGGCCCGTATGGTGCCGGTCTTCACCAGAGCCATTTGCACTTGTCCACCATTGTTATTGATGGTCGAGTGGGATGTAATGTTGGTGGCGTTGCCTTGCCAGGGAGATGCTAGAAAACTGGACGCTGTACCCAGGTCACCCCAAGAGAGCCATGCAATTTGGTTTGCATAGGCTCTTACCCCGATCGCGATACCGATGCCGGGCACGTTGGTGTTCCAAACTGTATAAGCTACGCCAGTAGGGCCGGTTACAGTCAAGCCTGACTTGGTCATGGACAACGGCTGGAAGGCTGTTCCGTAATACCAGCCGGGCGCCGCGACCAAGTTCGTCTTGCATTGGAAGAAGCTCGGGTTCGCGACCGAAACGATCCACTGGGTTAGCAACGTGCCATTGGCGATATCGCGAGTTACGGTAATCGCAGTGGGCATTTTGATCTGTAGCGTTTCTGCTTGCAGCGTGCAATCGAGGGCAAGTGCGGCGGATGAGCTGCTGACGAGTGTGGCGAGTACGATGCTTTTGACCCAGCATGCGTGACTTTTGCTATGCGGCATAAAGGCAATGCTGAGCCCTACCGTAGTTATTTTCACTCGTCTCACTTTTGCGTACATACCGCCTCCGTAGTGGTCCATCGTAATTCGCTCGTTTCATCTACTGTAGGCAGCTCATAGGGCAGCGAACAGCCCTCGGTAGCCGAGTCGCCCCATGTCGCGTGCAAGGTGCCTTTAACGGTCTGCAAACCGCGCAGCACGATACGGCCCCCTTGTGCGACAGTGCCCACGTGTTGGCCTGCGGCATCCTTCACTTCGGCACCAAAAGGCAGCGGATGGCCGCTGGCCTGGCTGGCGCGCATGATCACCGAACGCCCACCGCCAGAGGTCTCGAACCTCAGGCGAACGACTGCGCCGGCTGTGGGGGCCACATGTTGGATGCTGGAGTCGAGTTCTACGCTCATCGGCAAGCCTTTCGGGTCGATCTCCACCTGATTGGTCGAGAACGGTGTGAGGCCCGATACCAAGGCGCGGCCGAATGGGTCGATACGCAGGCCGCTGCCGGACGTGACGCGGGCACCGCTGGCGTTCTCGGCTTCGACGATTGCCACAGTTTCGCCCATGGTCGGGGTGAAGGCGACGCCGTCGGCATAGACCACCACACCGCCGGAAATACCGCCACCATACTGGGTGGAACTAGTGTTTTTCGAGGCGTTGGTGGTAATGGTGGCGTAGGGGGATTTGTAGGAAAGGTTGCCCCCCAGGCTTTGGGTCGTGTCCATGTCGTTGCCACTGCTACGCCCGGCGCTAAGGCTGTAGGCCAGGGCGTTGTCCACGCCCTTGGTGCCGCTGATCGACTGTTGCAATTGGGTTGAGCCGCGACTGTCGCGCTGCAGGCCGCTGGAGGCGTACAGCGTGCGTGAGCCGAAGCTCAGGGGGATCGACAGATTGAGCATATAACGGCTATCCCAGCGCTTCTGCGTGACATCGTACTGGCGTGATGCCGACACCCCATAGTTCAGGCGCTTGAAGTGATTGTTGTAACCCACTTGAAACTGCGTGTCGTTGTCGGATCGGTTCCAGTAGTTGACGGTTGAGCCGGACAGGTAGAGCGAGCCCCATCCTTGTGCCAGCCCCTGGTTCAGGGTGACCTGAAACTGTCCGCGACGAATCGACGAACCGAGTAGGCCGTTGATTCCCCCTTCCTGCGTATCGCGCAGCAACATGGCTTCCGACAGCCCCAGGTAGCCTCGGCTCGAGTAGCGGTAGGCCGCCACGGTGATATTGGTGTGGGTCGGATTGATCAGCTTGCTGTAAGAAAGCTTGGCGCTCTGGCCATTACGCGTACCGAGGTTCGCAAGTTCAGCCCTGGCGGCACTCAAATCCAGGGCGAACGCGCCGAGCCGGGTATTGAGTGCCGTGCCGATGACGCCGGATTGGTAGCCGCTCGCGCTCGTGACGCCGGCGTAGCCGGTGAGCAGGTTGCTGAATCCATGGCGAGCGGTGCCCTGCAGCAGGGTGGGCTCACTCGACAGCAGGGGGCTGCGGTACTGACCAGCCGTCAGGCCGAAGCGGGTGACGCCGGGGCGCAGCGAATCGACAGCGGCGGCGTAGGGCACCTTGAAACTGTGCTCACGGCCGTCTGCCTCGGTGACTTTGACGTCGAGATCGCCCCCGTAGCCCGTTGGGTAGAGGTCGTCGATCTCGAAGGGGCCGGTGGCGACATTGGTGCTGTAAATGAGGTTGCCGTTCTGGCTGACCTGTACTAATGCGTTGCTGTTGGCGATACCGCGTATGGTCGGTGCGTAACCCCGTTGAGACTGCGGGGACATGCGTTCATCGCTGGCGATCTGCAGGCCGCGAAAGCCGACGCTGTCAAACATCAGGCCGTCGGTGAAGCCGTCACCCAGTACGAGCCGGGCTTGCCAGGGGGCGATTGAGCGCTGCAGGTTGGTCTGCACGCTTTGATAGTCACGACCGTTCTGGGTGTTGTAGGTGTAGTTACCGTTGTGACGCAGGCGCCACGAACCGAGATTGAGGCCGGTATTCAAACCCAGGTGAGCCTGTGTCGTGGCGCCTCCTTCGTAGTTGGTGCGGTAAGCATTGCCGTTATACGACAGTAGTGCTGCGGGAATGCCTTCATCCCAGTAGCGTGGGTGTACGTAGCCACGCGCCTCTCTGCTCATTGAGGCTTGGGGGATGCTGATGTCGAGCTTTTGCTCGCCATTGTCGAAGCGTGCGAAGGCTTCCGGAATCAGGGTCGCAATAGGCAGGCAGGCTTGTGTCTCGGCGGTCAGCCGCTCTGCAGCATCCGGCGAAAGTTTCATGAGGTCGGCACCGACCTGCTGTAGCAGGTCGCGATCAAAGCACGGCTGCACATCGTGTGTACCACCCGGTATTTGGCGTAGCGTGATCTGCGCCCGTCCGACCCAGTTACCGTTCACGATCAGGTCGGCACGATACCCACCCGGCAGGGCTACGTTGTCCTTCTCGAAGCGGCTGATGTCCACCGCTGCGCGCCCTGATTGGCGCAGGAACTGTTCGTTGAACTGTACGCTGGCGACTTGCAAGTTGTCAGAGGGGTTCCCCAGGGCGTTCGTCGAGGCGAACAACGACAGGACGAGCAGGCGGCGTGGCACTTTCTTGCCGTCGGCCTGTGTTAGTTTGGCTGCACGTAAAAACACGATGAGCGTACCAAGGCATGGGCAAGCTCACGCCTGTGCTTTCAGTGTGAGCAGGGGGGCTTGCGGTTGTATGGGGGTGCAATGCTGAGGCGCAAAACCGGTTGGCAATCAGGGCGCGAGGGGGGTCTCAGCGGTAACGGCCCCGCCGTAATCATTAAGCGAGGTGTAGCGCACACGGGCATCTGCAGTAGCCGACAACGCCCCTTCCAGGCTGAACCTCTGGGTTTCTCCAGGCGCGAGCATGCCGCCTGCATCGAAGGTGGCGCTGTGCTCGCCTGACAGCACCTCGACCTCTGTGAGCGATACATAAAAGGCTGTGGGGTTGTGAGCCTCGATGCTGAGTGCGCTGCCTACCGATATCAGTTTCCAGGTGAGCAGGGCTGGCGCCTCGGCCGCCGTGCCCTCAAGACCCTTCGGCCGATAGAACAGCTTAATGCGCGAGCGGAAGGCGAAGTGGATACGGTTCGTTCCGGCTCCGGAAGCATCGGGTTTGGGAGGGATTTCCAGGACATTGAGCCAGAACACAGACTCGCGCCCCTGCGACATTGCTTCGCCTGTGTGAACGATACGCAGCGTTTGTGCGTTGCTCGGCTCGATGCGCGATATCGGAGGAGTTAGGGTGAACGGTACGTCGATGTTGGTTGGGGCGCTATGCACGTCGCCGTTGTCGACCCAGGACTGCACCAAGGCTGGCCTGTTACCTTCGTTGGACAGTCTAAGGGTCATTTCGGGCTCTCCAGCAGCGTAGATCACACGGGTGCTGCCGATTACCACCGAGGCATTAACGGATGCCGTGAATAGGCCCGTCCAGGCAACGCACAGAGCGGTAGCCAAATAGTTGAGTCGCTTCATGGTCGTGATCGAGACAGGAGGAGTAGGGGACGGAAAAGGGCGAGCCGGATGCCGCCCTGTCCGTGGTGACGGATTACTGATACGTCAGGGTGTACATTACGTTCGAGTTCGCTACTCCAGGCGTTGCTTGGCCAGTGGCGTAGTACTCGGCAAAGAATGGCAGCGTGGCTGAACCATTGCTGATCGCCACCGGGAGCGAGTTTTGCGAGGCTTCAGACTGGCCGATCCGAATGGAATTGAGGTCGCTGTTGAGCAGGCTAATCTGAACGTTCTGCGCACCGCCGGGCTCTAGCGTCAGTCTGCCGGTGCTGGTGTCCACGTTAGGGCCCTGCTCGAAATGGACGCGTACTTTACCGGACTCTGGGGTGCAGCCAGTCAGTGCAATATTGAAGGGGGTACGCCCAGCGGTTTCGCCTTCAGCAGCCAGTACACTTGTCGAAACGGTCGGCAGTGTTACCGTGAAGTCCTCGGCACTGCCGTTACCGCTGATGATGCAGGTCTGCGCGGTTACTTCACCGTTGAAGGTGATTTGACCATCAGCGGCAGCAGCGAGTTGTGAGGCCATGGCCACGCCGACGAGCAACAGGGAAGAAATAAGCTTGGTATGCATATTGGTGGTTCTCAAATGCTTGGTAGTTCTAAAGGCTGGCAGCGACGTGCGGGCACTGCCATCTTGGCCCAAGGCCTCAGAGTGATGGCTGTGTTCGCGGCATTGCTCTGCGCTTGACAGGGTTTTTACAGCTTAAGCGGCGCCATGCGGATGGCATATAGGACTGCTCTGAAAGCGTCTCTGGGCGCTTCAGTCAGCCAACCACTCTGCGTGCATAGAGATTCAAGACAACTGCCAGATAGTGCCATTTGCCCTGCGCCCAGAGATAAAGGCGATAAGGATGTATGGCGGGGAGGACAATCAACAGCGCCGTAAATGAGTTACGCCACTTCCAGGGACACGTTCCTGAGGGTTTCCGGCCTCCTCCCCAATTTCCCCACTGGCTTTCCAGCGCTCGGTTCGCGCGTCTGAGCGCGTTACTAACATGATGAAAACGCCGCTACTCTATGTATTCCGGATGGTTATACAAGACGAAAACATTTCTATTATTAATTTATAGAGGGCCTCCCTAGACTCAGCAAAACATCCTGCTCAGGAGGTCGCTGTGTCTAATTTTTTAATCCGGCACTATATCGCTGGGGCTTTCATCGAAAGCAGCCGTAGATTCGAGAATATCTCGCCTGTCAATGGCGCCATGTTGGGCCAGGTGTGTGAGGCTGGCGAAGATGAAGTTAATGCTGCCGTCGAAGCCGCGGCGCTCGCTCAGTCCGGGCCGTGGAGTCGGTTCAGTACTACCCAGCGAGCAGATCTGCTAGAGCGGATCGCCGAAGGCATCGAGCGTCGATTCGAAGACTTCGTCGCTGCTGAAGTCGCTGATACCGGTCGACCAGTACATCAGGCGCGCAGTCTGGATGTTGCACGGGGTGTGCAGAACTTCCGTACCTTCGCGGATCTGGTACGTCAAGGTGGTAGCGAGCTCTTTGAAATGCGCACCGGCGATGGCACGGATGTTTTCAGTTATACCGTGCGTAAGCCCCACGGCGTGGTTGCCGTCATCTCGCCATGGAATCTGCCGCTGTTGCTACTGACCTGGAAAGTCGCGCCGGCGTTGGCCTGTGGTAATTCCGTGGTGGTCAAGCCGTCGGAAGATACGCCTTCCAGTGCCACGCTGCTGGCCGAGGTCATGCACGAGGCCGGTGTACCCCCGGGGGTATTCAACCTTGTGCATGGATTCGGCCCAGGCTCTGCTGGAGAGTTTCTTACCCGCCACCCCGGCGTTGATGCCATCACTTTTACCGGTGAGTCGCGCACCGGCTCAACCATCATGCGCGCTGCTGCCGAGGGCGTACGTGAGGTGTCTTTTGAGTTGGGGGGCAAAAATGCTGCAGTCGTTTTCGCAGATTGTGACTTTGACGCGGCAGTTGCTGGTGTGCTGCGTTCCAGTTTCACCAACTCTGGCCAGGTTTGCCTGTGCACTGAGCGGGTGTACGTCGAGCGGTCCATCTACGAGCGCTTTGTCGCGGCGCTCAGAGCAGGTGCCGAGAAGCTGAAAATCGGTTATCCCGACGAGGACGGTGTGAACATGGGGTCGCTGATTTCCCATAAGCACCGCGACAAGGTTTTGAGCTACTTCCAGTTGGCGCTGAAAGAGGGCGCAACAGTGGTCAGTGGTGGAGGTGTGCCGGAGTTCGGCGACGAGCGCGACCGGGGGGCTTTTGTTCAGCCTACTATCTGGACCGGGCTCTCCGATGACGCTCGCTGCATTCGTGAAGAAGTGTTCGGCCCGGTTTGCCATATCGCGCCCTTCGATAGCGATGAGGAAGTGCTGCGGCGCGTCAATGACTCAGCTTACGGCCTGGCCGCCTCGCTATGGACCCGCGATCTAAAGCGGGCTCACCGTTTCTCTCGGCGTATCCATGTTGGCATGGTGTGGGTCAATACCTGGTTCCTGCGTGATTTGCGTACGCCCTTTGGTGGTGCGCGCTTGTCTGGACTTGGCCGCGAAGGAGGGCGCCACTCGCTGGATTTCTATTCCGAGCTCACCACCATTTGTGTCAATCCGTAAGGACAGGAGAACGCCATGCATCCAGCAATCGCCGAAGCAGCAGCGTGTTTACGCCAGGCTCGGGAACAGGGCAGGCCCTGTACGCCAGTACGCGATCTCATCGAGCGTGCGGCCGCCGAGCAAGAGCAACACCCGCTAGAGCAGGCTTACGCCGTGCAGCAGTACAACAACGCCGCCGACATTGCCGCGGGCTGGAATCCGGTAGGTCACAAGATTGGATTGACCTCCAAGGTTGTCCAGCGCCAGTTGGGGGTGGATCAGCCAGACTTCGGTCGGCTGTTCGCTCAGATGGCGCGAGGTGACGGTGAGCCTATCCGCTGGAGTGACTGCCAGCAGCCCAAGGTGGAAGCAGAGATCGCTCTGGTTCTGGAGCGTGATCTGTGCCATGAGCGCCACACCTTGGCCGACATCATCCGTGCTACCGCCTTCGCCCTACCGGCCATCGAAATTGTCGGTAGTCGCATAGCTAATTGGGACATCGGTTTGCTCGACACGGTCGCCGACAATGCCTCGTCCGGGCTGTTCGTTCTCGGCAGTCAGCCGGTGCCCTTGGGACAATTCGACTTGGTCAATTGTGGCATGCGCTTGTGTTTGCGCGGCGAACCCGTATCGGTCGGAGCCGGCGCAGCCTGTCTGGAAAGCCCACTGAATGCGGCGGTGTGGCTGGCCAATACCATGGTCCGTCTCGGTGAGCCACTGCGTGCTGGTGACGTAGTGTTGACCGGTGCCCTTGGGCCGATGGTGCCGGTCAGCCCGGGTGATGTCTTTACCGCTGAAATTCAGGGCTTGGGCCGCGTCACTGCAGCCTTTGCTCAAGCCCAGTAAGGAGGCCAGAATGGGCCAGAAACGCAAAGTCGCTATTATCGGCTCCGGCAACATCGGCACCGACCTGATGATCAAGATCCTGCGCCACGCCAAGCACCTGGAAATGGCCGCGATGGTTGGTATCGACCTGGCTTCCGACGGTCTGGCCCGCGCCGCCCGTCTGGGCGTTGCTACCACCCACGAAGGCGTGCAAGGCCTGATTTGCCTGCCTGTGTTCCACGACATCGATTTCGTTTTCGATGCCACCAGTGCCGGTGCCCATGTGAAGAACGACGCCTTTCTGCGTGAGCACAAGGCCGACCTGCGCGTGATCGACCTGACCCCGGCGGCCATCGGGCCGTACTGCGTGCCCGTAGTCAACCTGGAGCAGCACCTGAAGGCGACCAACGTCAACATGGTCACCTGCGGTGGCCAGGCCACCATCCCTATGGTCGCGGCGGTGTCCCGCGTAGCCAAGGTGCACTATGCCGAGATCATAGCCTCGATCGCCAGCAAGTCCGCAGGTCCTGGTACCCGCGCCAACATCGACGAATTCACCGAGACCACCAGCAAGGCCATCGAAGTGATCGGTGGTGCGGCCAAGGGCAAGGCGATCATCATCATGAACCCAGCCGAGCCGCCGGTGATGATGCGCGACACGGTGTATGTGCTGAGCGAGACCGCCGACAGACAACGGATAGCAGCGAGCATCGAAGAGATGGCCGCCGCGGTGCAGGCCTACGTGCCCGGTTACCGCCTCAAGCAACAGGTGCAGTTCGAAGAAGTGCGCGAACTCAAGTTGCCGGGGCAAGGGGTCTTCACCGGCCTCAAGACATCAGTGTTCCTCGAAGTCGAAGGCGCGGCCCATTACCTGCCGGCCTACGCCGGCAATCTCGACATCATGACCTCCGCCGCGCTGGCCACCGCCGAGCGCATGGCGCAAGCAATGGGGGCCTCGGCATGAACGGCAAGAAACTCTACATATCTGACGTGACCCTGCGCGATGGCATGCATGCCATCCGCCATCAATATTCGCTGGACGACGTGCGCACCATCGCCAGCGCTTTAGATCGGGCCAAGGTCGACTCCATCGAAGTCGCCCACGGCGATGGCCTGCAGGGTTCGAGCTTCAACTACGGCTTTGGTGCGCACACCGACCTCGAATGGATCGAAGCAGCTAGCGACGCGGTCAGCCACGCCAAGATCGCTACACTGCTGCTGCCAGGCATTGGCACCCTCCACGACCTGAAGAACGCGTACGACGCCGGTGCCCGAATCGTGCGTGTGGCTACCCACTGCACCGAAGCGGACGTCTCACGCCAGCACATCGAGTATGCCCGCGAACTGGGCATGGATACCGTGGGCTTCCTGATGATGAGCCACATGCAAACGCCTGAAGGGCTGGCGCAGCAGGCCAGGCTGATGGAGAGCTACGGCGCCACCTGCATCTATGTGGTGGACTCGGGCGGGGCAATGAACATGGACGACATTCGCGCGCGTTTCCGTGCGGTGAAGGCTGTGCTCGACCCGGCTACTTCGACCGGCATCCATGCCCACCACAATCTCAGCCTGAGCGTGGCCAACTCCATTGCCGCAGTGGAGGAGGGTTGCGACCGTATCGACGCCAGCCTTGCCGGTATGGGCGCTGGTGCAGGCAACGCGCCGTTGGAGGTGTTCATTGCCGCTGCCGACAAGCTCGGCTGGAACCACGGCACTGACCTGTACGCGCTTATGGATGCCGCCGACGACCTGGTGCGTCCGCTGCAGGATCGACCGGTGCGGGTCGACCGGGAAACCCTGGCGCTGGGTTATGCCGGGGTCTACTCGAGTTTCCTGCGTCATGCCGAGGTCGCGGCTGCCCTCTACGGCATCAAGGCGGTGGACATCCTTGTCGAACTGGGCAGGCGGCGCATGGTGGGTGGCCAGGAAGACATGATCGTTGACGTCGCACTCGACCTATTGAAGCCATCGCTGGAGAGCCGTCCATGAGTACCGATATCGCTCGTATTGCCGAAGCCCTTGACTGCGCTGCGCGAGGAGCTGAACCACTGGCACAGTTTAGTCACAGCGCCCCCTTTTCTCTGGATGACGCCTACCGTATTCAGCGCGCCTCCATGCAGCGTCGTTATGCTGATGGTGAGCACTGCATTGGCATCAAGCTGGGTTTCACCAGCCGCGCGAAGATGGTGCAAATGGGGGTCGAGAGCCTGATCTGGGGCTGGCTGAGCAACACCATGGTGGAAGAAGACGGTGGCCTGGTGGACTTAGCTCGCTACATTCACCCACGCGTCGAGCCGGAGGTGTGCTTTCTCACCCGCCGCGCTATCGATTGTCCGCTGACCCTGCTGGAAGCGGCCGACTACGTCGAGGCCGTGGCCCCCGCGCTGGAGATCATCGATTCTCGCTACCAGGCGTTCAAGTTCAGCCTGGAGGATGTGGTGGCGGACAACTGCTCCTCGGCGGGCCTTACCGTCGGACCCTGGTCGCGGAATTTCTCCGGGCTGGACAACGCAGGTGTAGTGCTGCGCCTGGATGGCCGTGTGGCTCAGGCTGGTTCCACTGCCGCCATCCTCGGCAATCCGCTTCGCAGTCTGGTGCAAGCCTCGCGCCTGCTTCACGCGGCCGATCTCGAACTGCCCGCCGGCAGCCTGGTGCTGGCAGGTGCCGCCTGCGCTGCGGTGGCTTTGCAGCCAGGCGTGCATGTCAGTGTCGATGTCCAGGGGCTGGGGCAGAGCAGCTTTCGCGTTCTTGGTGATAACGGAGGTGTCAGCCATGAGTGATGGCAAGGCTACGGTAGTCGCTGGCAAGGCCACACCGCGCGGGCGCTTCCCGCATATCAAGCGCGCTGGCGACTTTCTCTTCGTCTCGGGTACCAGCTCACGGCGCCCGGACAACAGCTTCGTAGGTGTCGAGGTGGATGCCATGGGCACCACCAATCTGAACATTCGGGCCCAGACCCGCGCCGTGATCGAGAACATTCGCGACATCCTTGCCACTGAAGGAGCAAGCCTTTCAGACGTGGTGGAGATCAGCAGCTTCCTCGTCGATATGAACGACTTTGGCGGATACAACGAAACCTACGCCGAGTACTTCGACGAAAGCGGCCCAACCCGCACCACCGTGAGCGTTCACCAGTTACCACACCCACATTTACGAATCGAGATCAAGGCAATAGCGTACGCGCCGCGTCATCGCTGAACCGCTCGGAGATAATAACAATGGATAAGCATCACTTCAGCGCACCCTTTAACTTTCATCGTTGGATCGACGAGCATGAACATTTACTCAGGCCGCCGGTAAGTAATCAGCAGATTTGGCAGGGCAGTGATTACATGGTCACCGTGGTCGGTGGACCTAATCAGCGTACCGACTTCCATGACGATCCGGTGGAGGAGTTCTTCTACCAGTTCAAGGGCAACGCTTACTTGAACATTTGGAACCAGGGTCGCTATGAACGAGTTGACCTCAAGGAAGGGGACATTTACTTGATGGCCCCACACGTCATCCATTCGCCGCAGCGACCTGAGCCCGGCAGTCTGTGCCTGGTAGTGGAGCATCGCCGCCCGGAGGGGCAGTTCGATGCCCTGCAATGGTTCTGTGCGCACTGCGGCACCCTGATTCGACGCTACGAAATGAGGCTGAAGAGCATCGTTACCGATCTTCCACCAGTTTACGACCAGTTCTACACCACCTCCGACGAAGAGCGTCGTTGCCCTGGCTGCGGCGAAATCCACCCAGGTCGAGACTGGCAGACTTGGCACAAGACCCTGAGTGAGGTTCACGGCTTATGAAAATCGATATCCATTCGCACTTCTTTCCGCGCATAACTCAGGCCGAAGCCGAACGCCTGAATCCTCAACGTGGCCCTTGGCTGCACTCCGCTGGGCGTCAGGGACATATCATGATCGGTGATAAGCCGTTCCGCCCTGTGCATGATGTGCTCTGGGATCCGCTTCGGCGAATTGAGTATTTGGATGAGCAGGGTCTGGACGTCCAAGTGATGTGCGCTACCCCGGTGATGTTTGGCTACGACCAAGCCATCGAGCAGGCGCTGCCGTGGGCGCAACTGATGAACGATCGTGCCCTGGACATGACAGCCATAGCTCCAGATCGCCTCAAAGTGTTGGCCCAGGTACCGCTGCAAGATATCGATGCGGCCTGCCGCGAGGCTAGTCGGGCAAAGGACTGCGGTCACATCGGCGTGCAAATTGGCAATCATGTGGGTAACCACGACCTCGACGAGGCGGGCTTGGTTACCTTCCTGCAGCACTGTGCGGTGGAAAACATCCCGTTGCTGGTGCACCCGTGGGACATGATGGGCCGCGAGCGCATGAAAAAATGGATGTTGCCCTGGCTGGTCGCGATGCCGGCGGAAACCCAATTGGGCATTCTGTCGCTGATTCTTTCTGGTGCTTTCGAGCGATTGCCACAATCGCTACGTATCTGCTTCGCTCATGGCGGCGGCGGCTTCGCCTTCCTCTTGGGACGGGTCGATAACGCCTGGCGCCATAGGGATATTGTCCGCGAGGATTGTCCGCAATTACCGTCCAGTTATGTCAAACGCTTCTTCGTCGATTCGGCCGTTTTTGATCCGGGAGCGCTACGTTTGCTCGTGGATGTGATGGGGGCAGATCGAGTCATGCTCGGATCCGATGCACCCTTCCCGCTGGGCGAACAGTCCATTGGCGCAGGTGTGCTGGAACATCCCCTGCTTGGTGAACAGGATAAGGCGCGTATCTGCGCGGGCAACGCTCGGGACTTCTTTGGCATGTGACCGTCCACGGAATCGACCCAACATGTCTTTGGCAAGCCGACAAGATCTATAAAAGGAGGCTTCATGAATGGTAATACCCTAACCCCCAGCGCGATTATCGATAATAGTCCACTGTCCATGCTGCAGATAAGAGTTTTGTTGTTGTGTTTTGTGGTGGTGGTTCTGGATGGTTTCGACACCGCGGCCATAGGTTATGTCGCCCCAGAACTCATTCGTGTCTGGGATATTGACCGCAGTGCACTGTCTCCAGTGTTTGCAGCTGGCCTGTTCGGCATGCTGGTCGGGAGCGTCGCCGTCGGTCCGCTCGCTGACCGTTTTGGTCGCAAGCTGGCACTAATGGCCAGTCTGCTACTGGTGGCACTAGGTACGTTGGCCTGCTGCTTGGCACAGACCCTGGAAGTGCTTACAGTGCTGCGCTTCATCACCGGCCTGGGGCTGGGGGGGGTGTTGCCTAACGCTATCACTCTTTGCTCGGAATATTCTCCGGCGCGGCGACGTATGTTGTTGGTGACGCTGAGTTACTCCGGCTTTACGTTGGGCTTGGCATTAGGTGGATGGCTAGCTGGCGTGTTGTTGCCCCTAGTAGGTTGGAGTGGGTTATTAATGTTGGGCGGTTTTGCTCCGTTGCTGTTACTGCCGTTACTGATGTGGCTATTACCTGAGTCCACCTGCTTTTTGGCGAGTAATCCGAAGTGTACTGCCCAGCTTAAAGAAATTCTTTCACGTATCAGCGGTCGACAAGATTTGGCTGGTATTACTTTTGTAAGCGACGTAAAACCCCGCCACCATCAGTCGCCAGCCAGAGCACTGTTCAGCGAAGGACGAACGCTACGCACGCTGATGCTGTGGTTGACCTTTTTCTGCTGCCTGTTCGTTTTTTACTTGCTCACCAGTTGGCTGCCCACCATCCTGCGTGACAGCGGGTATAGTGTGCAGGAAACCTCACAAATCGCAGCGATGATCCCTTTTGGTGGGGTAATCGGCGGGATTGTCATGGCTCTGGTGATGGATCGCTTCGGAGCACCGCGTGTATTGATGCTTCTGTGCCTCTTCGCTGCATTGTCGCTGGGGTTGACCGGGATGCAGCTTACTAACGGCATTGCACTATTGCTGATGGTCTTTGCCGTTGGATTCACCCTGACCGGTGCGCTCAATAACCTGAGTATTCTTTCTGCCACTTTGTACCCTACATACGTCCGAGCGACGGGCGTGGGTTGGGCGCTGAGCGCAGGGCGTGCGGGCTCTATCATTGGTTCAATGCTGGGCGGTTGGTTGTTCGACAGCGCGGGGGGGCTACAAATGTTCTTTGCATGGCTTGCCGTCCCGACGCTACTCGCCGCTTTGGCTCTATTAGTCATGAGTAAGCGAATCAGCAATGCTGAGCCACAAGGCGAAGCTACCTAGGGTCTGTATGAAAAGCCTTGAGACGAAGGTCAGGCAAGGCGAAAACAGCCGAGGAACGGCCGGGGTCGCGCTCGACTTTACGGGTTGTAAATGAGCATTCCGAGGCTGTTTTCAACGCAGCATCACCGAGTATCAAGGTTTTTCATACAGAGCCTAAACAAATCATTTATTTGGTACTTGTGAATAGCTTGATATGATTCTTGTTGGAGAGGCTTGTCTAGGTGTTTTACAATGCCATTGCATTGGCAGGTGAAACAGCTAAGCCAAATAATGGCTCGCTCGAGGTGAAAGTTATTAGCTGCTCTCGAAAGTGTGAGTTGTCAATGTTTTTATTTGTTGCACGCTAATTATTCAAGTCGTGGCGGTTTCTTTGTTGGAGTAGGCTGCCTAGCAAACTAACTGCATGCGTATTCAAGGCTTCCTTATGTCGAAGATTACCCTTGCTCAAAAAGCACCATTGCTGCTAGAAAGCGAATTTAGCACTCTATCTAGAGTGCTATTTGAGAGTTTTCATGTTGCCATTTGTTATCGAAGAAGTTTGAGCGGCGCTTGAGGAGTCCCGTGCGTTAAGGCCGGTGGCGTCGCGCCGGGTGTAGGACTACCGCTTTCTCGATGATACCAGTGAACGCACTGATCCCTTCGAAAGTCTTCGTTGTCACAGGTTATCCGAGTCAGCATGGCTGAAATTTTGCGGCGAACTGAGCTATCGCGCCGACACCGTCGATAATCCCTTCTACGGTTTTCACGGCGTTGACCGGAATAATTATCTACAGCGGCGATTTCAGATTCATGCGGATTTGCATTTGACTGATGGTGCCTTGTGTACTTTCGTTCAGTTGGAGGACACCTGCAGTTGTGGAAAGGCCTTGCCGATTCCAACAGGCGAGAGTCAGAGTGAAGTTCATCAGGCCTTCATGGATAATAATTGGCTTGGGGGCGGGGCGCCTCTCTGCGCGTTTTTTAAGCCAGGAAATAGCCTTTGCTTCAATGAGTTTTTAAGCTATCGCGACACTCCAAATATGCGCTATAACTTCGATGGTATCCGAATTTCGTGGGCTCGTAGAGATGGTGCGCGAGCGGATACTTTTGCTGTCCATCCGGTAACTATACAGTCGGGGGCGTTCAGCGATGGTTCTGATTCAAAAAAACTATTCTCCGTTATGTATGTGTCGCTGCCAACGACGGGAACCGGAGGAATTGATTTCTACGGTTATTCGATGGATAACGAGCATCGGAGTTTAGGTGGGGGGGAGAGTGGGGATGAGCAGCGTTACACCTTCGGGGCAAGATGGTACGGTGATCAGCAAGGTTGGCGCAGGAGCATGGATCTGGCGGCACAACATGGCGAGATGGGTGATATACGCATTAGTGCCTGGGCTGTTTCCAGTGAGTGGGGGTATGGCTGGAATAAGAAAGGCAGTCCACTGCTGATGATGCGTTTCGATATTGCTAGCGGTGACAAGCAACCAGGTAAGGGTAGGCTAGAAGCTTTCGATCCGCTGTTTTCGTGCAGCCAAGTTTACGGCGAGGCGGGTTTGACAACATTGCCAAACGCGATGATTGTTGGTTCGGTCTTCAGCTATTCGCTACACCCAAAAGTTCATATTGAGCCTGCTGTTTTAGGTGTGCGGAAGCAGAGTCAGGATGATTCTGTTTACGCCCCGTCGCTGACCCCGGTTCAGGGAACCGAAGGTACTGCGAGGCGTGTGGGTATAATTTACAAGACGAGGGTTAACTGGCGAGTGAGTAGCAACCTGACGGTGCATGGCGATGTACTATGGTTTGACGTCGGGCCTGCTCTCCAAAGCGCTGGGGGCGACAACAGTGCGTTTTTCTCACTGCGTGATATATTTCGTTTTTAGGGCCTGAGTCAGGTCGCTCTAGTTAAACCTAAGAAACAGTCGAGGTGAGTCATGAGGTCAAGTGTATTGACGGTCTCGCGTAAGCTGAAGTTCTATCAGCTGGTCATATTGGACCAGGTGGTACAGAGCGGTTCGCTGGTGCGTGCGGCCCAAGTTCTGAATATGACTCAACCTTCGGTAACTAAGGTTATCCATGAGATCGAGTCGTACTTCTCTGCCCCTTTATTGGTACGTAGCAATCGGGGAGTTCGCTTGACGGAGTTAGGTGAGCTTGTGCTGCGTAGAGCCCGCACAATGCTTGCGGAGCTGAGGGCTTTGACCGATGAAGTGGATGCTTATAAGGAAGGGATCTCTGGCCATGTTGTAGTGGGTACGTTGATTTCAGCATCCACGTCGCTGTTGCCCCTGGCTCTGCGACTGCTTAAGGAGCGAGCACCGCAGGTGCTGGTATCGATACGGATCGGTCAATTTGATCAGTTGTTACCCGCATTGGTTGTTGGTGAAGTGGATCTCGTAATCGGGCGAGTCCCTGACGATTGGCGGGGGCGGGAAGAGACTCGTACTTTAAGTGTTGACCAGCTTTACGATGAGCGTTTGTCGATCGTCGGCGGAACAAGACACCCGCTACACGAACAGGCAGTGTTGGACTTGGCCGACTTGCACTCCTATCCTTGGATTTTGCCTCCGCCGGGTTCGTTGTTGCGGCGTACAGTCAATGGGCTTTTCGCCGATGCTAATTTAGCGCTGCCAACAAATGTGATCGAATCGTTGTCTGTACTTACCAACGTGGCGTTGATGCAGGATCAGAAGACTGTGGGTTTGCTCCCTTCAGAAACAGCCCGGCAATTGTCTGGTCATGGCGGAATTCGGAGCTTTAACGTCTGCACGCCCCTGCATTTCGGCGGGATTGGTTGTTTCTATGCCAATAGCCGTAATCTAGGGCCTGCCGCAAAGCTGTTTAGGGAGTGTACGCAACTTGCCAGTGAGCGGCATGTCATTCCCGACTGACCTTCGACACACGGCAGGCCAAGTGGAAAGGTGCAGCGCGTTTCTGGAGCTTAGCAGCCTCTTCAGATCCGGACAGGTCACCTAACCTGAGATGAAACAGCCCCTCCGGTCATATAGCCTTGCCTTGCACTTGGCTACCGAGTGAGATCAAAGGCCGTTTTTTCTACTGGTATATGGTCAAAGATATCTACAGCCGCAAGCTGGTCATGAATGAAGTCCACGAGGCAGAAAGTGCTGAACATGTCAGCATCCTGCTGGAGCGTGCCTGCCTAAGTGAAAATGTTCGCCCGGATACATTAGTGCTTCATTCAGACAATGGCAGTGTGATTAAAGGCGCGACAATGCTCGCCGCGCTGCGTGACCTTGGTGTTATGCCATCCTTCAGCTGCCCGCGGGTCAGCAACGACAATGCCTATGCCGAGGCTCTATTTCGTACGGCCAAATATTGCTGACCGTGGCCCAGCTTGCCTTTTGGATCGCTCGATGAAGCTCGCATGTGGGTAATGCGGTTTGTTACCTGGTACAACAATGAACAGCGTCATAGCACGCTCAAATACGTTACCCCTTCACAGCGACACCAAGGTCAAGATGGCAGCTTCGCTGCGGCAGCGTGAGCAGCTATACGAAGCAGCGCGGCGTCAGAATCCAGGACGATGACTCGAGATGTCCGTAACTGGAAGTTGCCTAGCCATGTGTATCTGAATCGCGAGCGAGATCCAGAGCAAAAGCGAACCGGTTGGACCAGGCACGACAACTACCTTGACGCGCACCGTAATCCTAAAAAGAAAATAGGTGTCCTGGTTTCAGTGGGCTCGCCCAGTTTGATTTCAGTGGCTTGACTTAGCGGAGTGTAGTTAACGAAATAAAATTTTGGTGGTAACCTAGGCTGCGCAGTGGCGACCCATTAGGTGCGGAGCTCTCTGGGGGCTAAAATTTACACTAGGCTGTACTGATGTTGGATAGATTTCGACCGTCTAATAGGCCGGTTAGTGTAGTGATCTTCTAGATTTTAGTGCAGGTCATGTTTTTTGAGCTAAAAGTAGATTCTATCTTTTAGCATTGTATGCTCAAGGAGTGGACGAATGCTGAAATGGGTAGTCACGGTGTGCTCGGTATTTCCGCTGATCTGGTCGTCTCAAGTAGCATCTCAGCTGTTGAGTCTCACCGAGGAGGAACGTGCTTGGATTGAGACGCATCCGATTGTTCGCATGCATGTCCCCTCGGATTTCAAACCTTTCCATTACATTGAAGATGGTCATGTCAAGGGGCTGGCCTCTGAGTACGTCTCCTTCATTGAAACTGAAACTGGCCTGCGCATTGAGCCAGTTCTTGCAAGTGGTTTAAGACAGGAGCGTATCGAACAGTTTGAGCGTGGTGAGGTTGACATGACGGCAGCCGTGGTTTCGCGCCAATTGCCAGAGTCGCTTCGTGCGCGAGCCCTATTTACAGATCCTTATTATGCTACTAGCACTCTTGTGATCGCACGTAGGAATGGCCCGGCTGTGTTCGATTTGCGGCGATTGGAGGGGCATGTGGTTGCTGTCAAAAGTGAGTATGGCCATGAAAGCTATATAAAGGCCCATTTTCCTGCTATAAAAGTTTTGAGCGTAAAAAGCTTAGAGGATGCCTTGGAAGCCGTTGTGGATGGGCGTGCTGAGTTTGCTATGGATGCCGCTCCGTTGCTACTTTCTTATCTAAGAAATAACTACGACGATGTGCTTGATGTCGCGGGCGTAATTTCGAGTTTGCCCGTGGAGATATCTATGGGCGTTCAGGCTGATTTACCCCTGCTCTACAGTATTATCACCAAGGCGCTGGCATCTTTGACCGCCGAGCAGACCGATGAGATGGTCCAGCATCACATCGATTCGGTCAGCAGTGTGAGGCCGTCGATTGGTGTGTTGCTACGCTATTACTGGCTCTACATTACTTTAGTGTTAATTACCCTGGCGCTTGTAGTGGGGTTGGCACTTCATGCTCGGCGGCAAAGGCATCGGGCGTTGCGTAGTGAAAAAGAAAAAACGATGTTCTTGGCTGTTCTTAGTCACGAGATACGCTCTCCTATGAATGCAATACTTGCGTCCATGGAATTACTGATGCAGCACGCCTCACTAACCTCCGAGTCTAAGCGCTTGCTTACCTTGGCCTCTAGTGGGGCAGAGAACTTGCTGTATCTGTTGAATGACGTCCTTGATATTTCTAAACTTGAGGCCGGGCGATTGCAACTGGATTCAAGTCCTGTAGACATCGTCCAGGTGACGCGTTCAATTGTGGATCTTTTGGCGTTAAAGGCGAATAAAGGTGTCAATTTCAACATGCAGGTAGAGTCCCGGATTCAATGGCGCCTTATGCTGGATCCGCATCGTGTCGGGCAAATTTTGCATAATATCATCTCCAATGCTCTAAAATTCACAGATCATGGTCATGTGACAGTGAGACTTAGCCTGGAAGTGGGTAGGTATTCGGAGCGCCGTCATTTGTTAATAATTCATGTCGAGGATACGGGAGTTGGTATAGATTCTGCTGCGTTGCAGAATTTGTTTCGTCCTTACTCCCAGGCTTCAGCAGGCATAGCAAGAAAGTTCGGAGGTTCCGGGTTAGGGCTCACAATTTGCGGGCAGTTAGTGAATTTGATGGAGGGCTCGATTGAGCTAGAAAGCAAACTAGGTAAAGGAACCTCTGTTACGATAAAGTTGCCTTGTGATGAATATGTTGGCCCTGAGCCGGTTAGCTGCTCTCAAGCCTCTCTGCAACCATCGCGCCCTGGTTTCCAGGCTGGCAAGTTAAAGCCCGAAGTACTGTTGGTCGAGGACACGCTCGCCAATCAGGCCGTTCTACAATCGCAATTGGATGCGTTAGGTTGTTGTACAGAACTTGCATGCACTGGTGAGGATGCATTGCTTGCACTTAATCGAGGCCACTATGACATCATACTCCTGGACTGTGGTCTGCCGGGTATTTCCGGTTATGAAGTCGCACGCCGGTGGCGCGCAGTAGAGCAGTCGAGTGGGCGCATGCAGACCCCTATTGTAGCGATCTCTGCCTCAAGTGATGATGCTCATACCCTGGCCTGCTTTGAGTCTGGTATGGATGGCGTGCTAAAAAAGCCGATCAGTCTGGGTAAGTTAAGGGACATGCTTCAGCTCTGGACTAGCTTGGCGGAGGCTGTTGGCAATGATCTTCAGGCATTACCTGTTTTTGATCCGCGAGCGGTTATGGCGGAGATATGGGAGGACGTCAGTGTCCTACGTGATGCAATTTATTCGCAGCATACCGACGAGATGATTCATTGCATACATAGGCTGACCGGTGCATTTGCTGTATTGCAAGAGCCGGATCTGGCATCGTTAGTGATGTCTATGGGGGAAGACATTAAGCAAGGTTTTTACAATGGACTTTGCGTTGATCTTGAGGATTTTGAGCGTCTACTGAAAGATTATGAGCGGACGCTGCTGACTTAGGGGTTGTATGAAAAGCCTTGAGACGAAGGTCAGGCAAGGCGAAAACAGCCGAGGAACGGCCGGGGTCGCGCTCGACTTTACGGGTTGTAAATGAGCATTCCGACCGGGCTGGCGCACCAGGCTGTTTTCAACGCAGCATCACCGAGTATCAAGGTTTTTCATACAGAGCCTAGGAGATTGCCCTCGAACACTTTGGCCCCGAGCTACTGCTCGAGATCGTCGCGGAGCTGTGGGGCACTTTTGATTGCCCGGAGCATGCAACGGTTGATCATCTGTCCACGGCTACGTTGGGCCACTAAGTGTTGAATATACTGAACATTGCCCAAGGCAGAGCCGGAGCGTTCGTACCTCTGCGTGATGCAGTGCCTGGCACTGTCACGCTGTATTCTCGACACGCCAGTGATTTGGCCGATGGCCTCGTGGCCCGACTGCCGATGAACCAGCTCACTCACAGGATGAAGGGAGAGCGCATCGATGATGAAATGGGCGTATGGGAGGTTTTCGGGCATGGAAATCATGCCGCGGATTATACCGAATCAGGCGACATATCGAGGCGTCAAAACCTGATGCGGACGGTTGCGCCAGAGGTCGAAGCCATCGAGTAGCCAGTTCAGTTCCTGAACGGTCAGGACAATGGCGACGTCAGTCGGATCGGGTGAAGTTTTGAACCGTTCGGACTCCAGGCGTTTGAGCCAGAGGCAGAAGCCGTTGCGTTCCCAATACAGGATCTTCACGCGGTTGCGCGGTTTGTTGAGGAAGACGAAAAGCACTGGGTCGAACACCGCCACCTTGATATCGAGTTCGACCAGCTCGGCCAGGCCATCGATGGATTTTCGAAAGTCGACGGGCTTGGGGTAGAGGTACACTTTTTCGACTTTGGCGTCGGGTCGCATCATGGTCGGCGAGCTCCAGAAAGAAATCGGGAGCACAGCATCGGGGATCAGGTAAGCGCTTTGAATGTGGGGTTCATGGAGCGCTTACTGTTGATGAAGGCGTACTTCAGCCGCACTC